>NZ_JBSHDU010000044.1:0-13033 GCF_053616475.1 Streptomyces sp. NPDC055815
GAGCGGGGAGAAATCTGGCCGTACGCGGGGAATCCCGTGGCCATCAGTGGGGCGGTAAATGGCCGCCTATGGGGAGCTTGTCATGGCCGCCGTCAGTCAGCTCCCGTGCCCTGCAGATCATGGGCGTCGACGAGAGCAGCCCCAACCCCGAGGACGGCACCTACGTCCGTGACGCAGACGGAAAGCTGACCGGCGTCCTGTACGAACTGGCATCCAAGATCGTCGAGGACGCGATGATCGCCACCATCACGGACCCGGACGAGCGCCACAAGGTTTCCTTCAAGACCGCACTACAGATGGTCAACGCCTTCGGCATCACCGCAGCGCAGGACGCCGGCACCCTCGAGTACGCCCTGCAGACACTCTCCGCACTCGATGACGACGGACAGCTCACGGCATGGATCGTGGCCTCTCTTCCCGCCCGCCCCTTCTTCGAGGAAGGACGCGTCGGCGAGGAACTGTACGCCGCAGCCGCCCCCTACCGCCGCCCGCGCCTTCGCCCCGACTTCGTCAAGCTCTTCCTCGACGGCGTCCCCATGACCAGAACCTCGGCCATGCTCGAGCCGTACCTGTGCCACGGCGATCACGAGGACCCCGAATACAGGGGAGATCCGTACTGGTCACGTGATGACCTCGTGCGGACGCTGGAACGCTGCTACGAACTGGGACTCGGCGCCAAGCTCCACGCTGCCGGAGATGCATCGGTACGACTGGCCCTCGACGCCATCGAAGAGGTCCGCTCCACGCACGGAGAAGGGCCGATCTTCCAGATCGCGCATGTTGTCTACGTGGACCCTGCCGACATCCCCCGTTTCGTCGAACTCGGGGTCATCGCGGACGCTTCCCCCTACATCTGGTACCCCAGCGTCATCAACGACAGCCTCGCCACCCAGGTGCCCAGCACGACGATCGAGCGCAGCTGGCCCCTGAAGGCGCTGGTGGAAAGCGGCGCCGTGGTGGCCGCCGGCTCCGACTGGCCGGTCGTACCCTCGCCCAACCCCTGGGTCGGCATGGAAACCCTCGTCACGCGAGCTCAGCCTGGTGCGAGCGATTCCGATGAGCTCAACCCCTCCCAGCGCCTGACACTGCCCGAGGCCATCGCCGTGTTCACCACGAACTCCGCCAAAGCCATGGGGCTCGGCGATGTCGCCGGGGCGCTGCGGCCCGGCCTGTCTGCAGACTTCATCGTCCTGAACCAGAACCTCTTCGACGTGGACCCCGGCGAAATCCACAGAACAGAGGTCGACCTGACCTACTTCCAGGGGAAGAACGTGCACGAGCGGGAGACGAAAGGTAACCCACAGTAGTTGATCGCCTCTGTAGTGCTTGGCGTCTCCTGAAGCTGTTGAGGACGTGTGGCATCGAGAGCATGCTTGAGGAAATCGCCGGTTGCGCCGGCGGACGCGGCGTAGTGAGAGCCGGACAGATGAAGACGGACGCCACGGCATCGCTCAGATCGTCCGCAGCGGGATCGGAACCTCGTGCCGCTGCTCTGGTGACGGATGCCCGCGGCGTTGTCACTGCCTGGAGCGAAGACGCTCAAACCTTGTTGGGGTACGCGGGGCGTGAGGTGGTCAACCGGCCGCTTTCTCGCCTGATCCACGGTGTTCCGCCGGACCTTTTCGCGCAGCACGAGCGCGGGGAGTGGTCGGGAGCGGTCGCCACCCGAGCCCACGACGGGCGGGTGGCGGAACTGCGGATGCATGCTCGGGCGCTGGTGACCGGCAGCGGATCAAGGCAGTGGGTTCTGACGTTCAACGCACCGGAAACCTTCCCGGAGGGAGCCGAGGACGGCGCCCCCGGCGATCCGGCCCTCAAGCAGTGGGCCATCGAGCAGCTCCCGCTCCCGATGGCACTCTTCGATCGCCAGGGTCTCTGCCTTGCCGTCAATACGGAAATGACTCGGGGCATGGCGAAGGGGGAGCAGGAGCTCATCGGCCTTCGCATCGGATACCTCGCGGCCGATGAGAAGATCGAGGGCCTGGAAGGCATCGACGAGGCCCTCGATCGGGTCTGGCGCACCGGCGAAGTGGTGCTTTACGAAGCCTACTTCCGTCTTCCTGGCGATTCCCGTGCGCATGGCTGGCTGGCCATGTTCTATCCGGTACGGGATGCCACGGGGACCGTCCGGGCGGTGTCGCTTGCCGGGATGGACGTCACAGAGCAGTTCAGGGCCCGCCGGCACCTTGCCGTGTTGAACGCGGCCGGGATGCGCATCGGAACGACGCTCGATGTGAATCGCACGGCTGACGAGCTTGCGGAGATCGGTACCGAGCAGTTCGCCGACTTGGTGCTCGTCGATCTGCTCGACAACATCGAGGACTATCAACGCAGCCAATGGCGTCAAACCCGCGACCGCCTGCTCTTCCGCCGGGCAGCTCAGCGTTCCGTCCTTCCAGGATGCCCGGAAGCGGTGGTCCCCATCGGAGCCGTACACGGCTACCACGATGACTCACCCCCCGGGCGAGCACTCGCCTCCGGCCGGGCATCGCGTCACGTCATCGACGAAACAACCATCACGGCATGGGCCGCCGGCTCCCCGGAGCGCGCGCGAAGCATCCGTGACCACGGAATCCACTCCCTGATAGCAGCCCCCCTCCAAGCCCGAGGCATCACCTTGGGCCTGGCGCTCTTCTGCCGGCACCGAACCCAGGAGCCCTTTGACGATTCGGACCTCCGCCTGGCCGAGGAACTGGCTGATCGCGCAGCCGTCTACATCGACAACGCCCGCCAGTACACCAGGGAAAGAGACATCGCCCTTGGCCTGCAGCGCAGCATCCTTCCTCAAGGGGATGCCCGCCAGTCTGCCGTGGAAGTGGCCTGGCGCTACCTGCCGGCCGACCCCAGTATCGGTATCGGCGGAGACTGGTTCGACGTCATTCCCCTGTCGGGGGCGAGGGTCGCACTGGTTGTCGGAGACGTGGTGGGCCACGGCATCGGCGCCTCCGCCACCATGGGCCGCCTCTGTACGGCCGTGCGCACCCTCGCAGACATGGAAGTCGCCCCCGACGAACTGCTGACCCAGCTTGATGATCTCGTGCTCCGTCTGGACCGCGACGGCACGACGAGTGACTTCACACCAGGAGGCCGAGGCGCGGGGGAGGTCGGTGCCACGTGCCTGTACGCCGTGTATGACCCCGTGTCGCGCCGGTGCTCTGCCGCGCGAGCCGGCCATCCAGTGCCGGTTCTGGCCTCACCCGGCGAAGAAGCGAAGTTCCTGGACATCCCGGCAGGCCCTCCCCTCGGAGTAGGCGGACTGCCGTTCGAGATCACTGAATTCGACGTCCCCGAGGGGAGCGTCCTGGCCTTCTACACCGACGGGCTCGTGGAGAGCGCCCACGCGGGAAACGAGGACGGAACCGCTGCGCTCTGTGAACTCATAGACCCCCGAAAGTCCTTGGGGGACCTGTGTGACCAGGCACTGCACACGCTGCTTCCCGATCTGCGCACCGACGACGCAGCCCTACTCCTGGCCAGAACGCGAGAGCTGGGACCCGACCGCGTCGCGACCTGGGATCTTCCCTCCGAGCTGGAGAGCGCATCCCGCGCCCGCGAGCTGGCGACTCACCAACTCGCGGAGTGGGGACTTCAGGAAGCCGAGTTCGTCGCCGAACTCGTTGTCAGCGAACTGGTGACCAACGCCATCCGGTACGGCCACGCACCGGTCCGACTCCGGCTGATCCGAGACGTCAACCTCATCTTCGAAGTCAGCGACGCCAGCAGCACCGCGCCTCACCTACGACGTGCCCGGACCTTCGATGAAGGTGGCCGCGGACTCTTCATCGTCGCTCAGCTCACGCAACGCTGGGGGACCCGTCACACCCGGAACGGCAAGACCATCTGGGCCGAGCTGGCGATCGACGACATGTCCGGCTGATCCCGGGCTTCGAGTCCGCACTGCCCTGCATGATCACGCGCGACGCCCCCGGAGGAGCCCTGCCGGACTGATAGCCGGAGTGGGCCGATTAGAATATTTACTCAATGAAAACTTTCTGAACTAGTCGTATGGATTTTTGTTAGCCTTACTTCCGTGGCGAGCTCCTTTGGCTCGACTGGCATGGGGTCCCGGCGCACAGGTGAGACGGGTCATCCCCCTGCGCCATCAGATTCCACGTCGGAGGGGTTGTCTTGATCCAGTTGGCCTCGGTGAGGCGGACCCTGTGAGTGTCGGAGCCTCCGGCAAGCGCACCGCTGCGCTCGCCATGATCGGGCCTGCTTCGTGGGGCACGACGTACATAGTCACCACCGAGCTGCTGCCTCCAGGGCGACCGCTGCTGGCGGCGACCCTGCGCGCATTGCCCGCCGGCCTACTCCTGTTGGCCGTGACGCGTTCCCTGCCCCGCGGGTCCTGGTGGTGGCGAAGCACCGTACTCGGGATGCTCAATTTCGGCGCGTTCTTCCCGCTCATGTTCATCGGCGCGTATCGATTGCCAGGCGGTGTTGCCGCCACGGTGACCGCCATCCAGCCGTTGCTCGTCACTGCTTTCGCGGCTGTGCTCCTGGGCGTTCGGTCGAGTGTGAGAACCGTGGCCGCAGGCGTTGTGGGAGCGGTCGGGGTAGCGCTCATGGTGCTGAGTGCGCAAGCCCGGCTGGACTCAATCGGCGTAGCGGCCCAGGTCACAGCCATCGCGATGATGGGACTAGGAGTGGTGCTCGCGAAGCGATGGGGGCGCCCGCCGGGCGTATCCCTGCTCGCCTTCACCGCATGGCAGCTGACGGTGGGAGGCCTTGCACTCGTTCCGGTCATGCTCGTGGGCGAGGGGGTCCCCGGACACCTCACCCCCACCAACCTGGCTGCGTTCGGCTACCTGTGCATCATTGGGACAGCGGTGGCGTATGCCCTTTGGTTTCACGGAATCGAGCGGCTCCCCACCTCCTCCGTCTCCTTCCTGGGACTGGCCAACCCTGTGGTGGCTACCCTGGCAGGTGTCATCTGGCTGGACCAAAGCCTGAGCGGCTGGCAGCTGTTCGGTCTGGCACTGGTCCCGGTCAGCATCGCAATGGGTCAGGACTGGTCGATGCGGCGGCGAGCCGCCGCTGCCCCGGCGTTCCCTCCACCCGCCGAAGCGCGATATGAGTCGCAGTAGGAATCACTCCACTGGCGATCCCAAATCGAACACCCGCGCCTCCCTCGCCGATCAGGTTCGATGCTTGGCCTCGAAGTGAAGGGAGTGGGCGGCGATCTTCTCCAGCAACCTGATCAGCGTCCCCTGCTCCTCTTTGCTGAGAGAGTCCGCCCACTCCCGTTCGCGCTCGTTGTGGGCCTGGAAGGCGGTGGTGATCGCCTGCAGGCCGCTCTCGGTGAGACTGAGGTGGACCGCGCGTCCGTCGCGCGGCGAGCGTTCCTTGGTGACGAGGCCGTCTCGCTCCAGCGTGTTCACCAAGGCCGAAACCGCCGCACGGCTCATCCCCGACAGTTCTGCGACCTTCTTCGCCTCCACAGGCCCCGACAGCCAGATGGCGAATACCACCCGGAATCCGGGCCAGGACCAGCCGTGCGGTCGGTGGATGGTCGATTCCAGGTCGTAGACCACCATGCTCGAGGCCCGGTGGAGGGTCAGCACAAGACGCATGGCGAGCGGGTCGATACCGGGAAGTTCGCGAGTCGCGCGGCTGACTGCATGATCGATGAACGACCAGAAATGCAGTTCCTCGTTGTCCGGGACATCATGGCTCACACCAGGAGTGTAGGCGGGACCACCGCACCGACCTGCGGTGCGTCGTCATCGCGTACCTGCGCCGAGCGGCTGCCCCCAAGAGCATCTCGGTGCTCAGCCCAGCCAGGCCGCTTGGGGCTTTCCTCGGTGGGCCTCGTAGCCGCCCTCCGCCCTCAGGCCGGCCCCGGGCCGGCTGCCAAGGCTCGACGACAGTAGTCGGCGAATGCCGTGGCCCGCCTGGTGGGCTTCGCGTGGGCGGGCCAAGCTAGCAGGACAGGCATGTCCGGCACCGGTTCCCGGATGGTGCATGCGACCAGTGGAATGCCCTCGTAGCTGACACCCGAGGCTGGACGCTGGATGAGAAGGGAGTAGCCCAGGCCTCGTGCAACCAGCGACCGCACCGTCTCGAAGCTGCTCGTCGTGTGCCGGATCACTGGTCGTATGTCGAGTGACTCGAGCAACTGTGTGAAGTAGTGCCGGCTCGGTGGATAGTCCAGCAGGATCATGGAGTCGTCAGCAAGATCGTGCAGGCTCACCGAACCCCGCTGTGCCAGCGGATGCGCGCGGGGGAGAAGGACGTGCGGACGGGTGCTGTACAGCTTCTCGACGTGTACGCCCGGCTGCAGGTCGAGATCGTACAGCAGTGCCAACTCGCAGCTGCCGTTGAGAAGGTTCTCCTGTAGCTCGACTTGTGAGCCTTCCGTGAAGCTCAACTCCACCGTCGGGTGCTCCTCGGCGAATCCCTCCAGTACGCCAGGCATCAGGAACGGGGCCAAGGTCGTGTAGCAGCCGATGGTCAGGCTTCCGGAGAGCTGCCCACCCAAGCTCCTGGCGCTGGAGACCAGTTCATCGGCGTGGGCGAGCAGCGGGCGGGCGTCGGCGAGCACGGCCTGACCCGCCTGAGTGATGGTCAGCCCCTTCGCCTGACGGCGTAGGAAAAGCTGGACTCCGAGCGTGCGTTCCAGCTCGCTGATGGCCAGAGAGACCGTCGACTGGGAGATGTGTTCACGTGCCGCGGCGCCGGCGATGGTTCCCGCTTCGGCTGCCGCAACGAAGTATGTCAGCTGCCGTAGTGAGAGCGTCATGGCCCATACCTCAGAATTCCTGTGGTTGTTTCCAATCAATTCAAGGATTCCAGAGTATTCCCCGCTCACGCCGCGTGCCTCACAGTCGTGGCAATCCCGATGTGGCCGACACCCCTGTGAGGAGCCGCCATGCCCATCGCAAGGAATCTCACCAGCAAGGACCTCTACACGGACCCGTACCCCCTCTACCGCGAGCTCAGGGATCACGAGCCCTGGGCCTGGTCGAACGGGCTCGGCATGTGGCTCGTCAGCCGCTACGAAGACGTCGTCTTCGTCGACGAACACCCCGAGATCTTCACCGCCCACCAGGAGAACTCCCTTGCTGAACGCACCATGGGACTGGTGATGATCCGCACCGACGGCGAAGCCCACCGCAGGCTGCGCTCTGCCGTGGACGGGCCGCTGAAGCGACGCAACGTACGGGAACAGTGGTCGGAGGCACTCACCTCACACGCGAGGCAGCTCGCCGAACAGCTTGCCAGGACAACGGATTTCGACCTGGTGGCGGACTTCGCGGCGCCATTCGCCGCAGAGGCACTCATGCAGGCCGCCGGCCTCACCGACGTGACGACCGAGGCGGTGGTCGAGTGGTCGGGCGCCTTCATCGCAGGCCTGGCCAACCATGACAACGACCCCACCGTCTGGGAGCGCGCCGAACGCGCCAGGACCGAAGTGGGGGAGCGGGTCCGTGAGGCCATCGCCCGAGTGTCCGGCACACCGGACTCCACCGTGATCTCCGCGATGGTGCACGCCGATGTCTCCCGGCCGCTGACGCCCGAGGAGATCCCCACCCAGGTGCGCCTCATGATCGCCGGCGGTTTCAATGAGCCGTGGCACGCGCTGGCCACCCTGGTCTGGAAGCTGTGTGCCGAGCCGGCACTACGCGACCGGGTCCTGGCCGACCCCGAAGCCCTCGACGCCGCCATCGAGGAGACCATGCGCTGGCTCACCCCCGTAGGCGCCTTCCCGCGGCAGCTCGCCGTCGACCACACCGTCGGCGACGTGACCCTGCGGGCCGGAGACAAGCTGCTCGCACTCGCCGGCTCGGCCAACCGGGACGAGCGGAAGTTCACCGCTCCAGACACCTTCGACATCGACCGCACCAACCTCAACGATCACCTCGCCTTCTCGCTCGGGGCCCACTACTGCCTCGGCACCTACCTGGCACGCGAGCAGCTGCGCACCGCGGTGCCCGTGCTGTTCTCCACGCTGTCAGGTCTGCACGTCACCCGGAATCCGAACCTGTCCGGCTGGATGTTCCGCGGACCGGAAGCAGTCCACATGCGCCACGACGCCCAGCACGCGAAGGGAGCCGCACAGTGATCAAGCTCTGCCCCGTAGCAGCCCTCACCCCCGGCACGGTCACCCGCATTGCCTCGCCCGACCTGCCCGTTCCTCTCGCGCTCATCAAAGTCGGCGAAGAAGTCTTCTGCATCGACGACACCTGCTCCCACGAGACGACATCGCTCTCCGACGGCTGGCTCGAGGGCCACGAGGTCGAGTGTCCATTGCACGAATCGCGCTTCGACATCCGCACCGGCAAGCCCGACTGCCCGCCGGCGCGGCGCCCCATCCGCACCCACGTCGTCCAAATCGTTGACGGCATGGTGTGCATCGAAGAGGCATCGCTGGAACCGGCCGTAGAGAGCACACGATGACCACGATCGCCGTCGTCGGCATGGGGCTTGCCGGAACCCGGGCCGCCGAGGCCCTGCGCATCGAAGGCTACGACGGACGTCTCGTGCTCGTCGGCGAGGAAACAACCGAGCCCTACGACCGGCCTCCGCTGTCCAAGCAGATACTGCTGGGCAAGCAGGATCTGCGAGACATAGAGCTGACGGACGAAGCATCTCGCGCCGCGCTCGACGCCGAGTGGCTGCTCGGCGCACGCGCCACCTCTCTCGATGCGACCTCCCGACAGCTCACCCTTGCCGACGGACGGACTCTGCACACGGATGGCGTGGTCATTGCGACAGGAGCCCGCGCCCGCAGAATCCCCGGCGTGCCGGACCTGAACGGCGCACACACGCTACGCACACTCGACGATGCCCTTCGACTGCGCGACGACCTGTCCCGACCGGGACGGCTCGTCGTGGTGGGAGGCGGTTTCATAGGCGCGGAGGTCGCCTCCACGGCACGCGCCCTCGGTCACGAGGTGACCATCGTCGAGGCCGAGTCGATCCCTCTGCTGCGTCAGCTGGGGGCGGCCGCAGCCGGAATCCTATGCCGCCTGCACACGGACCACGGGGTTTCCCTGGTGACCGGTGTAGGTGTCACAGGTCTCCTCGGTGCGGACAGAGTCCGTGCTGTGGTCTTGTCCGACGGCCGCACCCTGCCAGCAGACCTCGTGGTCATCGGGGTGGGTGCCGTGCCCAACACCGCATGGCTGGCTGGCTCCGGCGTTGTCTGCGACAACGGCGTACTGACGGACGAGTGGTGCCGCACCACCGTACCCGGAGTCGTCGCGGCGGGAGATGTGGCCGCTTACCGCTGCCGCAGCGGGCGACTGCGCATTGAGCACTGGACGAACGCCCGTGACATGCCCGCCAGCGCAGCCAGATCGCTGCTGGCCACGATGCGAGGACAGGACCCCGCGACGCATCCGGCTCACGACCCGCTGCCCTATGTGTGGTCCGACCAGCACGGCGTGCGCGTCCAGATCGCGGGCCGACCTGGACAGGACGATGCGCTGGAACTCGTCTCCGGTTCCTTCGAGGACTCCTTCGCGGCCGTGTACCGCCGCGACGGCGACGTCTCCGGCGTCCTCGCCGTCAACAGCCCCCGGGAGTTCGGGAGGCTGCGGCGGGACCTCCGCAGCACTTGGGAAACCCGCTAGTCCGGAACGCGCCGGCTCAGCTCATTCATCTTTCGAGAGGAACACCGAGATGTCTCATCAAGTCCGGGCCGTCATAGCCCGCAGCAAGGGCGCACCGGTATCGGTGGAAACCATCCTGATACCCGATCCGGGACCAGGCGAGGCTCTGGTCAAGGTACAGGCCTGCGGAGTGTGCCACACCGACCTGCACTACCGGGAAGGCGCGATCGGCGACGACTTCCCCTATCTGATCGGTCACGAGGCCGCCGGAGTCGTCGAGGCAGTCGGCGCTGGAGTCACCGACGTCACCCCCGGCGACTTCGTCATCCTGAACTGGCGTGCAGTATGCGGACGTTGCCGTTCCTGCCGACGCGGTCAGCCCCAGTACTGCTTCGACACACACAACGCACGGCAGAAGATGACGCTGGCAGACGGCACTCCCCTGACGCCCGCACTCGGCATCGGCGCCTTCGCGGAGAAGACGCTCGTTGCAGCCGGCCAGTGCACGAAGGTCCCGCAGGTTCGGCCCGAAGCAGCAGGGCTACTCGGCTGCGGGCTCATGGCCGGCCTCGGAGCCTCGCTCAACACCGCCGCGGTCACCCGGGGGCAGAGCGTCGCAGTGATCGGCTGTGGCGGAGTCGGCAACGCGGCGATCGCTGGCGCTCACCTTGCAGGAGCATCCAAAATCATCGCTGTCGACATCGACAACCGAAAACTGGCACTGGCCCAGACGTTCGGCGCCACACACACGGTCAACTCCCTTAAGGACGAACCGGTGAAGGCCATCCGCGAGCTGACCGAAGGGTTCGGAGCGGACGTCGTCATCGACGCCGTGGGACGCCCCGAAACCTATCTACAGGCCTTCCACGCCCGAGACCTGGCCGGCACCGTCGTCCTGGTCGGAGTTCCCACCCCGGACATGAAGGTGGAGGTACCGCTCCTGGACGTCTTCGGGCATGGTGGCGCGCTGAAGTCGTCCTGGTACGGCGACTGCCTTCCCTCGAGAGACTTCCCCACGCTCGTCGACCTGTACCGGCAGGGGAGACTGGACCTGGACGCCTTTGTCACCGAGACGATCCCCATAGAAGAAGTGGAGAAGGCCTTCGAGAAGATGCACTCAGGTGAGGTACTGCGGTCCGTGGTGGTGCTCTGAGTGGCAGCAAAGGTCGAACACCTCGTCACCTCCGGCACCTTCAACCTCGACGGAGGCACATGGGAAGTGGACAACAACGTCTGGATCGTCGGAGACGACCAGGAGGTCCTGGTCATCGACGCCGCCCACGACACGGAAGCAATCGCCGCAGCCATCGGCGACCGGCGGCTGACCGCAGTCGTGTGCACCCACGCACACAACGACCACATCAACGCAGCCCCTTCGCTCGCCGACCGCTTCGGTGCACCGATCCTGATCCATCTGGACGACCGCATCCTGTGGAGGCAGACCCATCCCGATCGGTCCCCGGACAGCTACCTCGCCGACCGCCGTCGGCTCACAGTCGCCGGAACCGAACTCACGGTGCTGCACACCCCCGGTCACAGCCCTGGAGCCATCTGCTTGTACGCGTCGGAACTAGGCGCCGTCTTCACGGGCGACACCCTCTTCGCAGGTGGCCCCGGCGCCACTGGGCGGTCCTTCTCGGACTTCCCCACGATCATCCGCTCGATCCGGGATGAACTCCTGTACCTCCCGGCGGACACTCGAGTGCATACCGGACACGGACAGAGCACGACCATCGGGTCCGAGGCCCCACACCTGGAGGAGTGGATTGCCCGAGGACATTGAGCGGACCCAGGGCATCGGAGACCATCCCGACGCCCCGATAGGCTCGCATCAGGCACCCTCCCGACTGATGCCCTACGCAGCCCTTACTGTGTGACAGCGTGGGCCGCGCAGCAGGGAAGAAGCAGGAAACCTGCTTGCCCTCGACTGCGCTGTCCCGTCATGCCGTACTAACAGAAGGGGCATGCCGAGACGGCTGAGGCCCCGGCCGAAGCCGCGCCCTCGTCCGCTTCGCCAGCCGGCGCGGCAGGCCCGGAAGCCGCCTCTGGACGCGCGCGCAGGTCAGCCCCACACTGGGCAGACAACACCGGCCAAGGCACATGGGGGGCCGATGAAGGAGGTAGCCGATGTCCACTGACGCGGACACCACGGCAGACGCCCCCGGTCAAGTGGATCGCTTCCAGCAACTGGCCTCCGACGCCTTCGCGCCGCTGCGCATCCGCCCCGACGCTCCCGGGACGAGCGGCAGCCTGCATTGCGCGAAGCCGGGCGAGGTGGTGGTCACCCGAATTGTCGGCGGGCCATGCACGGTGCAGCGGACAGGTTCCCTCATCGGCTCCCGCGACCGGGAGCTGTTCAAGGTCGCGCTGTACGGGAGTGGACGGGCCGGAGTCGAGCAGGACGGGCGGCAATGCCGGCCGGGTCCGGGCGACCTCGTCGTGTACGAGACCGCAAGACCGTACGAGCTGCGCTTCTGGGACCCCTTTGACCTTGTGGTGCTCGGCATTCCCCGAGCGTTGCTTGGCCCGCACGCTGATCGGCTCGCTTCCCGCACCGCGTCCGTGGTACCTACCGACGGCGGCGGAAGACGGCTGGCTGGCGCTCTGCTGCGCGACGCCGCTAGTGACCTAGACGCGATCGGAGGCAGAGGAGGACCGCACCTGGCCGACGCGCTCGTTTCTCTGGTCCTGACAGCTGTGGCGGAACAGCCGTTCTCCGTACGCCCCCAGGACGATTTCGCGGAGCGCATCCTCGCCTACTGTCTGGGAAGGCTTTCTGACCCCAGGCTTTCCCCAGAATCGGTGGCCCGCGCCCACAACATCTCGGTGCGCTATCTCCACAAAGTCCTGCAGCAGCGCGGCATCACTCTCGCTTCCTGGATCCGCAGAAGCCGGCTCGAAAGGATCCGGCGTGACCTGGTTGACCCCGACCTCATGGGTCGCAGCGCGTCCGTGATCGCCGCCCGTTGGGGCGTCCTCGACGCCACTCACCTCAGCCGAGCACTGCGCGCGGAGTTCGGACAGAGCGCGGCTGAGATCAGGAAGGCCGCGTCCGGTAACCAGCCGGCCCCAGGATGAAGCGGCTTCGGAGGCGGAGCCTGGGGACACGGCGGCTCTGCACAAGGACGGAGCCGGTCTACCTCGAAAACGGCATGGGCGGTCGATACTCACCGCATCCGATCCAGAGCATGCGTGCACAGGGCTTCTGCAGGCGCTGACGGGTCTCTGATTCCTCAGGTGAGAGCCAGCAGCCGTGGCACGGCTGGGCAGTTGCACCGAGCCGAGCCTGCTTGCCTTGCTGTTAGCTTGGGCTGGCACCGTCGGTCCAAGCGTGGGCGTGCGGTCGCGCCCTGCCCATAGATTCGCCAGTCCCCTCGGCGCCGACGACGGTCGGGGGGGCGGCCCGGGGGGGGGCGGCCCCGCGCCCCGCCCGGGTGTGGGGGGAGCAGGGCACGCGGGTGCCGCGGAGCGTGAGC
>NZ_JBSHDU010000044.1:13043-70035 GCF_053616475.1 Streptomyces sp. NPDC055815
AGGTGGCGGGCGGCAGCGGCAGGACCTTCGGGAGCCTGTGGGTGGCCGCGAGATACGCCCCGCCCAGGCCGCACGTCACCATCTGCCCCGGCCGCTGCACCGGCTCGGATGTCGTGCGATCAGGACAGGCTGGTCCAGATGCTCTTGACCTCGGTGTAGGCCTCGATGGCCTCCCATCCCATTTCCCGGCCGATGCCGGAGGACTTCATGCCGCCCCAGGCGGCACCGGCGTCGAGGCCCTGCATCATGTTGATCCACACGGTGCCCGCCTTGACCTGGCGCGCCAGACGGTTGGCGGTACCGATGTCTCGGGACCAGACAGCGGCGGCGAGCCCGTAGTCGGAGTCGTTGGCGAGGGTGACGAGCTCCTCCGGGTCGTCGTACGGCAGCACCGCCAGCACCGGAGCGAAGATCTCCTCGCGGGCGATGCGCATGTCCTGCCGGACGCCCGCGAAGACGGTCGGCTCGAAGAAGAAGCCGCCGGCCAGGTCGCCGTCGGGGCGGCTTCCGCCGGTCAGAAGCTCGGCTCCCTCGTCCTTGCCCAGTGCGACGTAGCGGGCGGTCTGCTCGACGTGCTCGGCCGAGACGAGTGGCCCGAGGTGAACCTCGGGGTCGAGGCCGTTGCCGAGGCGCAGGCTCCCGGCCGCTCCGGAGAGCTTCTCGGCGAATTCGTCGTGCCGCTTGGCGTCGACGTAGAAGCGGGTGTAAGCGGCGCAGACCTGACCGGAGTTGAGTAGTCCGCCCAGCAGGTTTCCCTGCACCGCGGCGTCGATGTCGGCATCCGCGGCGATGATGCTCGGCGCCTTGCCGCCGAGTTCCAGGGAAACCTTCTTCAGCGTCCGGCCGCACTCCGCACCGATCTCCCGGCCGACCGTCGTGGAGCCGGTGAAGGAGATCTTCTTGACCAGCGGGTGACTGACGAGGGCCTTGCCAGTCGCCGCACCACCGGTGACGACGTTGACCACGCCGGCCGGGAACCCGGCCTCCTCGATCAGTTCGGCCAGCCGCAGCGTGGACAGCGGGGTCTGCTCGGCAGGCTTGATCACCACGGTGTTGCCGGTGGCGAGTGCCGGGGCGAGCTTCCACACCAGGATCATCAGCGGGAAGTTCCACGGGGTGATGAGGCCGCAGACGCCGAGCGGTTCACGCCGGGTGCGGTAGTCCACGTTCGGCACGGACAGCGGCGCGGTGATGCCGGTGATCTTGGTGACCCAGCCGGCGTAGTAGCGGAAGTGCTCGACGGCGTTGGGTACCGAAAAGCCCGCGCTCACACCGAGCGGCTGCCCCTGGTCCCGGGTCTCCAGTGCAGCGATCTCCTCCGCGTTCTGCTCCAGCAGGTCGGCGAGGCGCAGCAGCAGCTTCGCGCGGGCGGCCGGCAGCAGTTCGCTCCACTCGGGCGAGGTGAACGCCTGATGAGCAGCCCGTACCGCGGCATCGACGTCTGCTTCGGTCGCCTCACGAAGCTCGGCAAGGACCTCGCCGGTGGCCGGGTTGAGGGAGGTGAAGGCGGAGCCACCGCCTGTGGCCCACTCGCCGCCGATGAGCATGTCGGTACGCATGAGAGTTTCTCCTTGTGGTGAATGACGACGAGTCAGGCTTCGGCGAGGATGAGTTCGGCTGCCTTCTCGCCGACCATGATCGAAGGGGCGTTGGTATTGCCGGACGGCACGGACGGCATGATCGAGGCGTCCGCGACCCGCAGCCCCTGCACGCCGTACACCCTCAGCGCGGGGTCCACGACGGCAAGCGAGTCCTGCCCCATTCGGCAGGTGCCGACCTGGTGGTGATACGTCCCCACCGCCCGGCGGACGTAGGAGCGCAGGTCGTCGCGTGTACGGGCGTCAGGACCGGGTGCCACCTCGGCTTTGCGCCAGGCGTCGAAAGCGGCCTGGCCGCCGATCTCCCGGCACAGCTCCACCGCGTCGACCAGCGCTTCGAGGTCGTACCGCTCGGCCAGGACGTTCGGGTCGAGCAGGGGAGCCGCCTCGGGGTCGGCCGAGGCCAAGCGCAGCGTGCCCCGCGAGAGCGGCCGGACGATACCCGGCGCGATGGTGTAGCCGTGCTCCGGCACCGGATAGGACTCGGCCGGATAGACCAGGTGCATGAAGAGCGGCTGAAGATCGGGGCCAGGGCGGCGAGCATCGGTCGAGGCGAAGAGCTGGCTCTCCAGCAAGTTGGCCTTCCCGGGCGGCAGCGGCCGAGACGCCTCGTAGACGTTGCTGACCAGCAGGTGGTCGTGCAGGTTCTCGCCCACGCCCGGCAGGTCGACGAGGACTTCGACACCTACCTCGCGTAGGTGCCTGGCCGGTCCGATCCCGGACAGCAGCAGCGTCTGCGCCGAGCCGATCACGCCGCCACTGAGGACCACCTCGGCAGAGGCGTACGCACGGTGCAGAGCGCCGTCCGCTGCGTACTCCACTCCGACCGCCCGGCCGTCCTCCAGCAGTACACGGCGTACACGGGCGCCAGTGGTGACGGTCAGGGCGGGGTGACCGAGCACGGGGGCGACGAAGCTCTGCCAGGCGCTCATCCGGCGTCCGTTCCGGATGGTGGCGTGGTTGAAGCCCACGCCGGCCATCCGCTCGCCGTTGAAATCGTCCGTGTGTTCGTGGCCGAGTGCGACTGCGGCCTCCACGAAGGCGGCGGTGGCGGGGTGCGGATCGATGATCCGGCTGACCGGCAGCAGACCACCCTCGCCGTGCCACTCGCTTCCGCCGTCGACGTGGTCCTCGGAGCGCCTGAACAGCGGAAGCACGCTGTCCCAGTCCCATCCAGGACACCCGTTGTAGGCCCAGGAGTCGTAGTCGCTGCGGTGACCGCGCACGTAGATCATGCCGTTCAGCGAACTGGATCCCCCGAGCACCTTGCCACGAGGCCAGTACAGCGAACGGTTGTTGGCATGGCGCTGAGGAACGGTCGTGGCCCCCCAATCGAGCGGCGACTGGAGCAGCAGCGGCCAGCCCTGCGGATCGTGCACTCGATCGTCACCGTCGACCGGACCGGCCTCCAGGACATGGACCGAATGCCCCCCGTCAAGCAGCCGCCGGGCGATCACACTGCCGGCCGAACCGGCGCCCACCACCAGATAGTCATGCTCCGTACGCCCCTGCTGCACGCCGCTCGCCTCCCGCAACCTCGTTGTCACGTGGCCGAAAAGCTAGAGCGGAGAAAGCCGGAGCGGGTCTCCACTGAGCGCACCAGTACTCGCCATTGGGTGCACCGTGCCCAGCTGTCTATCAAGCGCCACCCTTCGGTCGGACCCTGATGCGAACTGACCAAGGCGTCGCAACGCGTCCCGTTGCAGCGAGCTGGTGTGCAGGGCGCGGGCGTCAGTGTGGGCAGGGCTGTGGCGACTGGCAGCGTGTCGTCACCCATCGGTCGTTCTGCCGATGTGGTGCACGGAGGCGCCGCCCTACTGTCCCGGCACGCCTGAGCGGCGCCCTGTAGCAAGGAGGAAGCATGTCCACCGCTACGGCCATCCCCCCATCCAGCTGCGGCTGATCCACGATCACAGCCTCATCTGCGAGGTCTCCGACGGCAGCAGCACCAGTCCTCGTCTGCGCCGCGCCCGAGTCTTCGACGAGGGCGGCCGGGGCCTGCTCCTCGTCGCCCAACTCACCCAGAGATGGGGAACCCGCTACACCCGTGCCGACAAGACGATTTGGGCCGAGCAAACCATCTCCACGCCATGAGCTGACCACAACCCGTGTACCGCGCCCGCTAGTGGCAGCGGCCAACACGCAGGTCAACCGTTGCGACACAGTGTGCCCCGCAGAGAGCTCAGCCATGGCCGCCGATGATTCCAAGAAAAGGCGCATCGCTTGCAGGATCCGGCCGCGTGCGGTGCCTGGAGCGTCGAGGTTCGCTTCGCAGGCTCGTGCCAGGCGTCGCCGGTCGGGCGGGGCGGCGCGCCGATCGCGCTGTCCCACCCGACCGGAGTGCGCTGCAGCTCAGGAGGCTTGTTCGGATCCCAGAACGGTAGCGCCAGCACTGGTCTGGACACCCAGCACCGAGGCGGCCGGGGGATTGGCCCCAGCGCGGACGAGACCTGTCACCAGCAATCCCGCGAGGCCGACACCGGCGAACACGTAGAAGGCGTACGTCGGAGGCACACCGGCCCCAATCAGTGCTCCGCCCGCCACCGGACCGAAGATGCCGCCGAGCCGGCCGAACCCGGCACACCAGGCGACACCGGCGGCGCGGGCCACGGTGTCGTAGTAGTTGGACACGAATCCGTAGATCAGGACCTGGGTGCCCAGCGTTCCCACACCGGCGACGGCGACGAGAGCAAGGAGCACGCCGAGCGGCAGGTTGATCGTCAGCAGGGCCAGCGAGGCAGCGGCCAGGCCGAAGGTGACCGCGATGACGCGTTGCGCGCCGAGACGGTCGGCGATCCGCGAGCCGAGCAGCCCGCCGATGATGGCGCCGCCGTTCAGCGTCAGCAGGAAAGCCAGCGCGTACGACTTCCCGTAGCCGTTGCGGCCCATGATCTCTGGCAGCCAGGTGTTCAGGCCGTAGGTGAGCAGGAGACCGGAGAAGCTCATCAGCCCGAGGAAGAAGGTAGAGAGGGCGTAACGACGGGTGGCGAGGGCCGCGAACCCAACCTTGCTGTTCTGTTCGGTGAGAACCGAACCCGCTTCCGGGAGGGGGATGCCGGTGTGGCCGGAAACCTCGTTGGCCCGCTCTGTGTACCCGCGGGCAAGAAGCCACTTGGGCGACTCCGGCAGCTTCAGCAGTGCGACAGGCAGCAGCAGGACGAGAGGCAGGGCTCCGATGAAGAAGAGCCCACGCCAGCCGATCGCATCGGATGTGAGCAGAGCAAGCAGTGCCGCGAGAACACCGCCGGCGGGGACGCCGCTGTACACGATGGCGTTGTAGAAGTTGCGGCGGCCCGGCGGGGCGAACTCGGCGATCAGGGCTCCGACGGTGACAACCAGGGCTCCCACGCCTATCCCCGTGAAGAAACGCAGGAAGCCGAAGGCGGTGACGCTGGTGGCGAACGAGGTCAGGCCCATGCCGACGGAAAACCAGACAAGGTTGACCACCATGACGCGGCGCCGTCCGACGCGGTCGCCTACGGCGCCTGCTGCCAGAGCACCGACCATGACGCCCACCAGGGCGTAGGAGCCGAGTGCTCCGGCTTGGCCTGGGGAAAGGGCGCCGAGCTGGTCCGGGTCCCGCAAGAGCGTGGGTACGACGGTGCCGTAGACGACGAGGTCGTAACCGTCGAAGAGGAGGGTGACGGCGGCGATGCTGACGATCCACCAGAGGCTGTTGCGCTGGCGACGTACGTCGGTGGTCGTTCTACGCTCGTGATCGGTCATGGCATGTCCCTGGGTTGGTGAGCGGGGGTGGGGACGGGCAACGTGAAAAGGCGAAGAGGCCTCGGCCCTGCTCTTCGCCGGCGGCGGGCGGCGCTGTGCCCCTGAGGTCAGGCTTTGTCGGAGGCGAGAAGCACGATCGCGGCGGACTGTGCCGCCTTCAGCCCCAGTCGGTGCCATGGCGTTGAGCCGTTGGCGGTGGGGATGCCGATTCGACGCTCCTGGCGGCTACGGAGGAGAAGCTGCTCGCGGTCTTCCGTCCGGGACGACATCAACCCGACGTCTCGGTCGCCGGCCTCTCGGTCCAGCCAACCTTGGTGAGGTTGTCCGAGTCCGTCGGATGCCGTGGGCGCCTCTGTGAGATCCGGTTGCGGTATCGGCCCGTCCCTCTGGATCGATTGGATCGATCGATCCACCAGGCCGGGGCAGGTGATGCGATTGGTTGCCCAGAACCATGACATCGAGGTGAGGAATCTAACCCGGTGTTTTCCCCAGGGTTGACCAAGGGGGGTATTGATATCGGCATCAGATGAATTAGTTGAGATCGCGTATATGTCTTTCCGGGGCTCGTCTGCTTGGGCTCGGACTTCGCTGGTCCGGAGGGGGGAAGCTGCAGGTGACAGGTCATGCCGAGTAAGGGCGCCGCAGTTCAGGGTGATCGTGACGTCGACGCAACGGGATGGCTGGTGACGTCGGCGGAGGCGTTGGTCCTCGGCGCACCCACCCACGAAGCGGACGCGATCGGCGCAGCTGTCGGCGACTTGCGGCTGACTGCGGTTGCCTGAACCCAGGCGCACAACGGAGCCCATCAGGGCCGGCGGTCTTGGCGCTACGGGCGGTCGTTCTCATACGTCCCCGAAGTCACCCGCACGATCGGCAGGGAACAACCACTTTCCAGCGGGCACCAGAGGCGAGCAGGGAAAGACTGCGAGCATGGGGGCCGATCCCTACTGCCTGTGCGGAGTGGACCTCTCGAGGACGGTGGCCGGACCGGGCGTCGAGGTCACCTCGACGCCTCGGACGGTTCACATCACGGGCTCTCGCCGACCACTGCCCCGGGCAGTCCTTCCTGCGTGACGGCGCGGGATGAGCCGCGGGTCAGGAGCAGAACACAGATCAGGCTGGCGCCGCAGATTCCCACCAGGTAGAGGGTGATTGGCCGGCTGGCGTGGGCGGAGTCGTAGAGCGCCGTGGCGATGATGGGGGCCAGGCCGCCACCGAGGACGGCGCCGACCTGGTAGCCGAGCGAGATCCCGCTGTAGCGCAGACGGGCCTCGAACAACTCCGAAAAGAGAGCAGCCTGAGGGCCGTACGTGAAACCGAGGATGATTCCGAGCCCCCCGAGCGCCGACAGTGCGAGACCTGTGGAGGCGGTGTCGAGGAGGGGGAAGTAGACCACTGCCCAGACCACAAGGGCCGCAGAACCAGCGAGGATGACCCTCCGCCGCCCAAAACGGTCGGACAGGGCGGCCGCCCAGGGGATGGACACCAGCCACACGGCGGCGGCCGCAAGGACCAGGACCAGGACTGTGTCGCGGCTGAATCCGAGTCCGGCGGTGGCGTAGGACAGCGTGTAGGCCATGAAGATGTACCCGAAGGCGTTGTTGCCTATGAAGGTGCCGCCGGCTAGCAGGACGTCCTTCCATTGAGTGCGCAGAACCTCGACCACAGGCATGCCGGCGGGCGCGCGACCGCCGGTGGCCGCCCGGGAGAACTCAGGGCTCTCGTCGACCTTCAGGCGGATGAGGAGGCCGACGCCCACCAGCAGGAAGCTCGCCAGGAAGGGGATACGCCAGCCCCACTCGGCAAACGCGGACGGCCCCGCCACGTTCGAGACGGCGAGGAAGACGACGTTGGCCAGGATGAGCCCACCGGGCACGCCCATTTGCGGGAAGCCGCCGTAGAACCCGCGCTTGCCCGGCGGGGCATGCTCGACCGCCATGAGCGCTGCCCCGCCCCACTCGCCACCGACGCCCAGGCCTTGGATCAGCCGCAGAAGCACCAGGAGTACAGGGGCCCAGATGCCGATGGCTTCGTAGGAAGGCAGAAGCCCGATGCAGGTGGTGGCCAGTCCCATCATGGTCAGGGACAGCACGAGCATGGCCTTGCGGCCGATTCGGTCACCGAAGTGGCCCATGACCACACCGCCGAGAGGGCGGGCGAGGAAGCCGACGGTGTACGTGGCGAACGAGGCCAGCGTGCCTGCCGCAGGGGAGAACTGCGGGAAGAACTGCGGGCCGAACACGAGGGCTGCGGCAGTGCCGTAGATGAAGTAGTCGTACCACTCGACGGCGGTGCCGACGAAGCTGGCGGTGACCACGCGGCGCAAGTGACGCTGCTGGCCGCGCGCGTGGGTTTGGGACACAGAGACTCCTGCCTTGAGGGGTGAGGCTCGGCGCGAGGCAGTGCCGCGCCGACGCAGAGAAGGAGAAGCCGGGCCGTCCGCCCACGGACCGGAAGCCGCGTCCCGGACCGGCAGAAGCCGGTCACACGGTGCCGCGTGGCGCACACGGTAGGTGCCCGCTGAACCCCCCGCAAGGTTCCCGGCCGGTAGGGGGAAGTTCTCCCTTCAGGGGTTCCCGACGGCGGCTATCGCGGGTATGGTCCAAAATAATCAAAGCTTTGATTAGATGTGCCGAGGTGCCTCACCGCACCCTTGCCCCGCTCTTAAGGGGCCACACAGCCCTGGTGGGGGCATCCCGCCCGATGCCCCCACCAGGCGCCCCTGGTCACACTGCCCTTCCCCCGCCCACAGGCGCCGGCACGGCCGGCACGCGACCCAAGGGGGTCCCGCATGTCACAAGCCCTCGCTCCTCCCAATCCCGGCGCCCTGCGCGCCTGCCTGTCCCGGTTCGCCACCGGCGTCACCGTCGTGACGTACGAAAGCGAAGACGGCCCCCGAGGCGCGACCATGAACTCCTTCACGTCCGTCTCCGCAGACCCCCCGCTCATACTCGTCAGCGTCGCTCGCAGGGCCCGCTGTCACGACCAGCTCCTCGGCCGCTCGTTCTGCGTCAACATCCTCGGATCCGAACAAGAGCCATTGGCACGGCTGTTCGCCGGCGCACACGGCACCACCGAACCCGCCTGGGCGGCCGAAGCCGACGTGCCCCGCCTTGCGAACCCCCTGGCATGGGTGGAATGCGGCCCGTGGCGCACATACGACGGCGGCGACCACACCCTCGTCGTCGGCCGCGTCACAGACCTCGGCCACCGTGACGGCGACGCCCTCACCTACGCATGGAGCCGCTTCGGCACCGCGGCCGAGACCACCGACGGCATCGAACACCTCATCTGACCTCGCACACCACACTCCCCAGGGAGCACCACCATGGCCGCACGCACCGGCAAGGAATTCCTCGAGCGCCTCTCCCAGTCCCGCGCCACCGTCCATGTCCAGGGCGAGACCCTCACCGGCCGCATCCAGGACCACCCCGCCTTCCGCAACGTCGTCCAGACCTATGCCGAGCTCTACGACCTCCAGCACTCGGACGAGCACAAGGACACCCTCACCTACACCTCACCGACATCCGGCAACCGCGTCGGCACGTCCTTCCTCACCCCGAAGACCCCGGACGACCTGGTCAAGCGGCGCCAGGCGTTCAAGGTGTGGGCCGATCACAGCAACGGGATGCTCGGCCGCACCGGCGACTACATGAACAGCTCCCTCATGGCGCTGGCCTCGGCCGCCGACTGGTTCGCCCAGGCGAACCCGGCCTTCGGCGAGAACATCCGCCGCTACTACGAGAAGGTCCGCGAAGAGGACCTTCTGTGCACGCACACCCTGATCCCGCCACAGGTCAACCGCTCGGTCGCCGGCACCCAGCAGGCCGGTGGCAAGCTGGCCGCCCGGATCGTGAAGGAGGACGACAACGGCATCGTGATCCACGGCGCGCGGATGCTCGCCACCATCGCGCCGTTCGCCGACGAGATGCTGGTCTTCCCCTCGACGGTGCTGCGCGGCACCCCCGAGGACAAGCCGTACTCGTACGCCTTCGCCATCCCCAATGACACCCCGGGCCTGCGCTACATCGCCCGCGAACCCCTTGACTACGACCGCCCGGCCCACGACCACCCCCTGGCCTCCCGCTTCGAGGAGTCGGACTGCGTCGTGGTCTTCGACAACGTGCACGTGCCCTTCGAGCGCGTCTTCGCCATGGGCGACGCCGAGCTGTGCAACGGCTTCTACTCCCAGACCAACTCGGTCAACCACATGACCCACCAGGTCGTCACCCGCACCACCGCCAAGACGGAGTACGTCCTCGGCCTGGTGTCGCTGCTGACCGAGGCCATCGGCATCGAGCAGTTCGGTCACGTCCAGGAGGACGTCGCCGAGATCATCACGACGCTGGAGACCCTGCGCGCGTTCCTGCGTGCCGCGGAGGCCGATGCCGAGGTCAACGAGTACGGCGTCCTCACCCCCGCCTGGGCGCCGCTCAACGCCGCCCGCAACCTCTACCCCAAGCTCTACCAGCGCTTCCCGGAGATCCTGCGCAAGCTCGGCGCCTCCGGCCTGATGGCCACCCCGACCGAGCTGGACATCAACGGGCCCGCCGCCGCCGACATCGAGGCCTACCTGCAGTCGGCCACCCTCACCGGCGCCGAGCGGGTCAAGCTCTTCCGCCTGGTGTGGGACACCTGCATCTCCGCGTTCTCCAGCCGCCAGGCCCTCTACGAGTACTACTTCTTCGGCGACCCGGTCCGCATGGCCGGCGCGTACGTGAAGAGCTACGACCGTGATCCGTACAAGGCGAAGGTCCAGGCCTTCCTCGACCGCGCCTGACCGGGGGCGGACGACATGACACACCCGCTCGGCAACCCACCGTCGAAGATCATCGCGGTTCATCTCAACTACCCCAGCCGCGCCCGGGAGCGCGGCCGGATCCCCGCCCAGCCCTCGTACTTCCTCAAGCCCCCCTCCTCGCTGGCGGGCACCAAAGATGCCCTCGTTCGGCCCGAGGGATGCGAACTCCTCGGTTTCGAGGGGGAGATCGCCCTCGTCATCGGATCGCGGGCCCAGCGCGTAAGCCCCGAGGACGGCTGGCAGTACGTGCGCTGGGTGACGGCCGCGAACGACGCCGGGTTGTACGACCTGCGCTACGCGGACCGGGGCTCCAACCTCCGCTCCAAGGGCGCCGACGGGCTCACCCCGCTCGGACCGCGCCTCCTCGACGCCCGCCGACTCGACCCGACGGCTTTGCGGCTGAGGACCTGGGTCAATGGCGAGCTGGTCCAGGACGACACCACGGACACCCTGCTGTTCCCTTTCGGACAGCTGATCGCCGACCTGTCCCGCCTTGTCACCCTGGAGCCGGGAGACGTCATCCTCACCGGCACACCGGCCGGCGCCTCGGTCGCCTCGCCCGGGGACGTGGTGGAGGTCGAGGTCAGCGGCGACGGCCTGTCCACCGGGCGCCTGCGCAACCCTGTCGCCGCCGGGCCCGCCCTGGAGCCGTACGGGGCGATGCCCCGACGGGACGAGGCAGAGCGCGAAGCCGCCTACGGCACCGCCTACACGCCGACGCCTCTGCTGGACAAGGCCCTTGAGGACGGGCTGCGGTCGGTGGCCGTCGCCACTCTCAGCGCCCAGCTGCGCTCGCGGGGACTGCCGCACATGTCCATCGACGGCGTCCGGCCCACCCGACCGGACCAGAGGATGGTCGGAGTCGCCCACACCCTGCGCTACCTGCCGCTGCGCGAGGACCTCTTCACGAGGTACGGCAACGGGATGAACGCCCAGAAGCGGGCGATCGAGGAGCTGAGGCCTGGCCACGTGCTGGTGATGGACGCCCGACGCGACACCTCGGCCGGCACTCTCGGCGACATTCTCGCGCTGCGCGCCCAGATGCGCGGAGCGGCCGGGGTCGTGACCGACGGCGGCCTGCGCGACAGCGCCGCGGTCACCAACCTGGGCCTGCCCGTCTACCACGCGGGCGAGCACCCCTCGGTCCTGGGCCGCCGCCACGTGCCATGGGACACCGGCGTTCCGATCGCCTGCGGCGGCGCCCTGGTGCAGCCCGGCGACCTGATCGTCGGCGACGCGGACGGCGTCGTCGTCGTGCCGCCCGACCTCGCGGAGGAGCTGATCGCCGACTGCCGGGAGCAGGAACTGCGCGAGCGGTTCATCACCGAGCAGGTGCGCGCCGGACACGGTGTGGACGGGCTCTACCCCCTCGGCCCCGCATGGCGCGAACAGTTCGACCTGTGGCGCCACAGCCATGACCCCGCGTGCGCTCCCGACACCCCGCACGCCTCGCAAGGAGAATCCGCATGAAGTTCCGCAGCGACCCCTCTGCCATCCGGGGCTCCATCGCCCCGGTCGTCACCCCGTTCACCGCCGAGGGTGCCATCGACCACGCGAGTCTGCGCTCGCTCGTCCGCTTCCAGCTGGACTCCGGTTCGCATGGCATCTCGCTGGGCGGCTCCACAGGCGAACCGAGCGCGCAGTCCGTCTCCGAGCGGATCGCCGGCATGCGTACGGCGGTTGAGGAGATCGGGGACCGCGTCCCGTTCCTTCCGGGCACCGGCTCGCACAAGCTGGACGAGACCCTGGAACTGACCGCGGCCGCCCAGGAGCTCGGCGCCGACGCCGCCCTGGTGATCACCCCCTACTACGCGCGCCCCACCCAGGAGGCGCTGTACCAGTGGTATGCCACCGTGGCCCGTGAGTTCCCGGACCTGCCGATCGTCGCGTACAACGTGCCCTCGCGCACGGCCGTCGATATCGCCCCGGAGACCGTCAAGCGGCTGTTCTCCGACTTCGACAACTTCGTCGGCGTCAAGGAGACGACGAAGGACTTCGAGCACTTCTCCCGCGTGCTGCACGCCTGTGGCCGCTCGCTGCTCGTGTGGTCCGGCATCGAGCTGCTGTGCCTGCCGCTGCTCGCCCTGGGCGGAGCCGGCTTCGTCAGTGCCGTGGCAAACCTGGCACCCGGCGCGGTGGCGCGCATGTACGAGCTGTGGGAGGCAGGCGACTTCGATGGCGCCCGGGACCTGCACTACCGCCTGCACCCGCTGGTCGACCTGCTGTTCGTCGAGACCAACCCGGCACCGGCGAAGTGGGTGCTGGCCCAACAGGGCCGGATCGCGTCCGGGCACGTCCGGCCCCCGCTGACCGCGCCCACGGACCAGGGCCTCGCCCGGATCCGCCCCCTCCTCGCCGAGGGCGGAGACCTCACCCAGCAGATCGGAGCCGACAAGTGAGCACCGCTCCCGAGGGCCTGCCCGCCCTCATCCGGCACTGGATCGGCGGCGAACTCGCCGACGCGTCCGACGGCCGCACCTTCGAGGTGACCGACCCGGTGTCCAACACCCCCTACACCCGGGGCGCGCGCGGCTCGGAGACCGACGTCCAGCGGGCCGTCGACGCGGCGCGTACCGCATTCCCCACCTGGGCCGCGCTCTCCAACCGTGAGCGCGCCCGGATCCTGTACCGCGTCGCCGACGCGGTCGAGGCCCGCCACGACCGCCTCGCGCACTTCGAGTCGTACGACTCGGGCCTGCCCATCACGCAGGCGAAGGGGCAGGCGCGCCGCGCGGCGGAGAACTTCCGCTACTTCGCCGACGTGATCGTCGCGCTCGGAGAGGAGGCGTTCCGGCAGGGCGACGAGCAGTTCAGCTACGTCGTCCGCACCCCGGTCGGCGTCGCCGGACTGATCACCCCCTGGAACACCCCGTTCATGCTGGAGAGCTGGAAGCTGGCCCCCGCCCTGGCCTCCGGCTGCACCCTGATCCTCAAGCCCGCCGAGTGGACGCCGCTGTCGGCCTCCCTCTGGCCGGAGATCTTTGCCGAGGCCGGTGTCCCGGCGGGTGTCGTGAACATCGTCCACGGCATCGGCGAGGAGGCCGGCCAGGCCCTGGTCGACCACCCGGACGTGCCGCTGATCTCCTTCACGGGCTCGACCGAGACCGGCCGGCACATCATCCGCTCCTCGGCCCAGCACCTGAAGACCACGTCGATGGAACTGGGCGGGAAGTCGCCCGTCGTCGTCTTCGCCGACGCCGACGTCGAAGCCGCCCTGGACTCGGTGGTATTCGGCGTCTTCTCCCTCAACGGCGAGCGCTGCACGGCCGGTTCACGGGTCCTCGTCGAGCGCCCGCTGTACGAGGAGTTCACCCGCCGCCTCGCCGAACGGGCCGATCGGGTCAAGGTCGGCCTGCCGTCCGACCCGGCCACCGAGGTGGGCGCGCTGGTCCACACCGAGCACTACCAGCGCGTCCTCGGCTACGTGGAGATCGGCAGGAAGGAGGCCAGGCTGGTGGCCGGCGGCGCCCGCCCGGCCCACCTCGCCGACGGCAACTACCTTCAGCCGACCGTCTTCGCGGACGTCGAGCGTGACGACCGCATCTTCCAGGAGGAGATCTTCGGCCCCGTCGTCGCCGTCGCTCCCTTCGACGACGAGGCCGAGGCGGTCGAACTGGCCAACGCCACCCAGTACGGCCTGGCCGCGTACATCTGGACGTCCGACCTCAAGCGAGGCCACCGCCTCGCCCACGCCGTCGAGTCCGGCATGGTCTGGATCAACTCCCACAACGTCCGTGACCTGCGCACCCCCTTCGGAGGAGTCAAGGCCTCCGGCGTCGGCCGCGAGGGTGGGGCCCACAGCATCGACTTCTACACCGAATCCAAGATCGTCCACGTAGCTCTCGGCGACGTCCACACTCCCCGATTCGGAGCCGCTCGATGACCGCCGCACCCGCACCGGACGTGGTCCGTTCCGCCTACGCCCAGCTCGCCGTCACGGACCTGGCAAAGGCCCGCTGGTTCTGGGTCGACATGCTGGGCTTCCACGTCCAGTACGAGGACACTCACTCCCTCTATCTGCGAGGGACCGACGAGCTGACCCACCACTCCCTTGTCCTGCGCAAGGGCGAGATCGCTGCCCTCGACCACATCTCCTACCGGGTGCGCACCCCCGAGGACGTCGACAAGGCGGAGCGGTTCTTCACCAGCCTCGGCCGCCCGGTCAGGCGGCTGAAGAGGGGAGAGGGCGCGCACGGCGTCGGCGATGCCGTGCGCGTCGTCGACCCGCTCGGATTCCCAGTGGAGTTCTTCCACGAGATCGACCGCGCAGAGCGCCTCATCCAGCGCTACGACCTCCGGCGCGGCGCGGAGATCGCCCGCCTGGACCACTTCAACATCTGCACCCCCGACATCCCGGCCGCCTACGCCCACTACCAGTCTCTCGGCTTCGGCTGCTCGGAGACAATCGAAGGCGACGAGCACGAACTGTACGCGGCCTGGATGTACCGCAAGCAGACCGTCCACGACGTGGCCTTCACCGGCGGCGCAGGACCCCGCCTGCACCACGTCGGGGTGGCCACACACGAATCCCACCAGGTCTTGCGAACCGCCGACATCTTCGGTTCCCTGCACGAGGAGAAGTACATTGAGCGTGGTCCCGGCCGGCACGGCGTCTCCAACGCCTTCTACCTCTACCTGCGCGACCCGGACGGCCACCGTGTGGAGATCTATACCTCCGACTACTACACCGGCGACCCCGACCACGAGACGTACCGGTGGAACGTCCACGACGACCGTCGCCGAGACTTCTGGGGGAACGCCGTGATCGATTCCTGGTACAAGGAAGCGACCCCGGTCCTCGGCCTCGACGGCACACCCCAGCCGATCGGCGACGCCCTGCTGGACGAGTCCGCGGTGCAGGTCGGGGCCGACGGACTCGGTTGAGAGGCACGAGTGGCGGGCGTCAAATCAGCAGCGGTGCCCGCCGATTCCGCGTCACGGACTGGTCCCGCTCATAACCGATATGGAGCGGCCTCCTTCGGCGCTGCCAAGAGCTTTGCATCGGCCGGTGCCCGTTGTACCTGCGGGCACCGGCTCCGCTACACAGGGTGACAACGCCCGCAGTCCCGGGCGGGCAGCGGCGCGATGAGCCGCCGAAGGCTGTCCTTCCTCCTCGCGTCGACGGACGGCGGAGCTCCAGCACTACGGGGCTACCGCGCGACTGCGCAACCATGATGCAGCTCCGCGGCACACGGCCAGCCAATTGAGGCGTGCCGCATCACGGCACACGAACTGGGGGTGATGGTGGCAAAACCCGTCTCCTGTACCCATGTGGCAAGACCAGGACCACCAAAGGCACACGCCGATCGTGTGGTTTGACGAGGACGTCACCAGGTACTTCGCCTCGGCCGCGGCCTGATCGACCGCACCATCTTCAGCGCTCCGGCCCTCTACCAGCAGGAGCTGCACCGAGTCTTCGCGCCCAGCTGGCTGTTCCTAGCGCACGAGAGCCAGTTCGAGAAACGGCGCGACTTCTTCACCACGTACATGGGGGAAGACCCGGTCATCGTCGCCATGGGCCGGGAGCGGAAGCTGCGCGCCTTCCTCAATGCCCGCCGGCATCGTGGCATGCGGGTCTGTCGGGCGGACGAGGGTGCGACGAAGGCGTTCACCTGCAGTTACCACGGCTGGTCGTACGACATGGCCGGAAAGCTCGTCAATGTCCCCAACGGAGACGACTATCCGGCCCACTTCGAGCGTGAGCAGTGGGGACTGAGCGAGGTCGCCCAACTCGACACGTACGAGGGACTGGTTTTCGCGACCGGGAGCAGGCGGGTGCCCTGACGTGTCCCTGATGCCTTCTTCCCGCTGCCAAGAGTGACCTCACGCGAAGGAGGCGTCAGATCGGCCGGCTGCTTGACCGTTCTCCTTCGGTTAGGGAAGCCCGCCGAAGGAGAACGAGGGCTCCGGATGGCTGTGATTGGCATCTCCGGCAGACGAGCGCGCCCTCCCAGGGGGAGAGGGGCTTCGTGGAAGCCGCCTGCGGATCTCCCAGCGGATCCGCAGGCGACGAAAACAAGTGCCGGGGAGTCGAAGGCGAGGTCGACAACTCGGCGTGAGCGCGGAGTTCGGAGCGAGCGGTGGAATGGGCTGCGACGACGCTGCGGTTGCCGACGGTCGGGCGGACAGCGGGCGGGATGCTGGTGGCAGCGATGATCAGGAGGTGCGTGACTTCCATTTATGCCCAGGTAGGAGGTGTTTTGTTCTCCTTGGGGATTTCCCTGAAGTCGAACGACTCCTGAGATGGCCGCCCAAGCGGGAGTCGCCGCAGGGACTGATTCGCCGACCGCATCAGTCGAATCTTTACTATGCGTAAAAAGACTTAATAGAGAGTGAATATTTTGGTAGCCTCCCTTCCGTGTGACCCCCGTCGGCATGACTGCTGCGGGATCTCGGTACACGGGTGAGGCAGGTTGCCTTGCCGCATCCTTAGGGTCCCGCCGTCGGAGGGGCCCTGATCCTGGTTGATTTGATGGGGCGATGCTGTGAGCGCCGGGTCCTCCAGCGAGCGCAAGGCCGTGCTCGCCATATCCGGCTCGCCTCATGGGGCACAAGGTGCGCAGTTACCACCGAGCTGTCACCTCCGGGGTGAGCGCCGCTGGCATCCACACCGCGCGCCTTGCCTGCCGGACCGCTCCTGTTGGCCGTGACGCGTTACCCCTCCGCGGGTCCGCCGACACCCCGATGGTGGCCGCAGAGACCCCCGAGTGCCTGTGCGCCGCGGCTCGCCGTCCATGAGCGGGCGGCCAAGGAAACCTTCCCTGCTGCCAGGCTTTCCGGTGGCACATCCCGAAAAACAACCTAGGCCGCACTGCGACGCATCAATGCTTCGCTTACCGGTCAGAAGGATTCAACGCATGCCCATATACGGCGCAGAAGAGTGGCCGGTAGAGAGTCCGGAAAGTCCGAATTCGAAGCATAAAATTCGGGCAGTGTCAAAAGAGCGTCGTCGCCTCTCTGTTGCAATCCTTTCCGCTGTAGGGGTGACGCCCCTTTCAATACTTCTCCTGGGGGAAGAGTTGGGTAACACTATCTCTGGTCGATTTACCCTCGGGATGCTCATACTGGGTCTCCAGAACCTAGCCGTAATCGTTTCTGTCGTCTGGTACAACAAGGTGGAGCGCGCGTGAACGCACAGAACTCTCTGGCGGCTTCTTCGGACGGGCTGATATCGCCAGTCGTCATCTTTGTGCTTTTCGTGATGGCCTCGTTCCTCCTCTGCCTCTTCGTGGGTATCAGGAATGACAGCGTTTCTGAATTCTTCAGTGCCGAGAGGGGTATTTCGAAATTCCAGAACACTCTCGCGCTGTGCGGGGACTGGATACCGGTTACCGCTCTACTCGGTAATGTTAGTGCAATTGCTGTCGGCGGCTTCGATGGAATGGTGATCGCGGCTAGCGTGACTGCGGGTCCCGCGATTCTCCTTCTCTTGGCGGGTCCGCTCCGATCTGCAGGGGGGTTCACCCTGAGCGGAATCATGTTGCGCCGTTTCCCGGGGCGCGCGACTCGGATAGCAGGGGCCGTTATTACGGTAGCCATGTGCATCCCGATGGCAATCGTCCAGCTCACGGTCGCGGGAGACGCCACGGCGTACGTCTTCGGCCTGGACAGCGAAGCGGCCTCCCAGGTCTGCACTGCTCTGAACGGAATGCTCATCATCAGCTTCGCCGCCTTCGGCGGTATGCGAGGCACGAGCATGATTCAGCTCGTCAAGACCGTGCTCGTTCTGACCACTCTTTTGGCGCTTACTTGGGTCGTCCTTCGACACGAGAACTGGGACTTCGGGGCGATCGTGGAGGGGGCTGGTCAGAAGAGCGGCGACGTTCATTCCTACTATTCTCCCGGAAAGTTGTACGGAGACTCATTGGAAGGAAAGCTGGATGTAGTTTCCTTGGCTGTCACAGCCGCGCTCGGTGCCGCAGCCCTGCCCCATATCTTCATGCGCCTAAACGTATTTACTGACGGACGATCCGTCCGCCAGGGGGCGGTATCTGCGACGATCATCCTTTCTCTGTGCGCTGTCCTCATGGCGACAATCGGACTGGCTTCGGCGGCAATGGTTGGCGATCAGCCTCTCACGCTCCGCGACCAGCAGGGAATTTCAGCTCTTTTCCTCCTCTCGGGAAGCTTGAACAACGGGACTGTCGGAGAAATATTGGTTTCCCTTGTTTCGTGTGCTGTTTTCGCTACCGCCCTCAGCACGGCATCGGGTATCACCCTCGCCGTCGGTTCTCTCGTTAGCGACCTGTACCCCTCATCGCGAAAGTACACTGAAAGAGAAGAGGGGAAGCAAGTATCCCTGGCTCGCTGGTTCATTATCGGTTCGGGCGCTCTGAGTCTTTTCCTGGCGGTGAAGCTTCACACCTGGAGCGTTGTCTCGATGACTTCTTTCGTTTTCGCTATCGGTGCGTCCGTGGTGCTCCCAGTGATTGTTTACGGACTTCTCTGGGGCGGCTTCAACCGAACCGGTCTGTATGCGACCATGTACGGATCCTTCGCCTTCTGTGTCTTCCTTCAGGTCTTCAGCCCGAGCGTTTCCGGAAGCCCCATCGCGCTACTCCCGGACAGGGACTTCCACTGGTTCCCTCTGCACCACATATCCCTGGTTTCCGTACCAGCAGGATTCCTCATCGGGTGGGTCGCAAGTCGCCTCGATGGACCTCTGCGTGCAAGGAAAGGAGCTGCTTCCGGAGCTCGCCTCAAGGCTTCTGCGTGATCTCTCCCTGTTCTCCTATTCATTTCCCAAATAATTAGGAGACGGAAGATTCATCCGGCTTGCCCCACCCCCGGCCACACGCGGGGGTGGGGCGCTTGTGGCAGGCGCAATGGAGGTTCGACCGGGTCAGACGGGTTTGGTCTGCCAGCTCGGTTCGGTCTTGCGGTCCAAGCCATCATGAGGGCCCAGAGGTCGAGGCATCCGAACTGTCAGCAAGGCTGCACAGGTTGTTTTCTCGCCCAGCTGTTCAGCTTGCCGCTCGGGTGCCGCGATATCACATAGTTCTTGGAGCCGGCCCGTCCCCGGTCGACCTGCGGCGGGCCCGTCTGGAGCCCTCTCTCTAGCGCTCTGACGTGGCTGGATTCGACGACCGTTCTCGACCAGTCGAAGACGGGCCGCAGCATTCAGCTCGGCCGGCAACACCTCGTGGGGCTGTCGCCAGAGCTCGTTCCAGTCCCGCAGCCGACGCCGGCACGTTGCTCGCGGCCCGGGTACCTGAGCCGCCTCTCCCGCTTCGGCAAGAGCGGATCAATCCGCTCCCACAGGTCATCCGGCACGATCCACGGCGAAGCCCTCATCACATCGAAGCAGACCAGCCCCATGGAATCCGCCACGGCGGCCGCGTAGGCCGATGCCTCCTCGGCCACGCTCCACCGCATGGGGAAGTAGATCAGCGGGCCAGTAGCCTTGCCGATCAACGGACCGGTCGACCAGGGGGAGGTTTCCTCCCGCTACGCCTCCCCAGGCCGTCTACAGCAGGTGCCGGTTCGGTTCCTTCGCCGCGTCGGCGTACTCGGGTAGTTCGACGACGGTGACGCCGGCGTGCTGGAGGAGTTCGGCGCCGTCGGCTCCGGGGACGAAGGTGTCGGGCTCGCGCCAGGCGGTGACGACGCGGCGGATCCCGGCATCCTTGATGAGCTGGGCGCACGGCCTGGGCCGCGAGGCGCGTTTCGCGCAGGGCTCCAGCGAGCTGTATACGGTGGCGCCGGCCAGACGTGGCTCGCCCGCAGGAAGCTTGGCGAGGGCGCCTTCCTCGGCATGGTCGTGGGGGTCGTTCTCACGTGAGTATCCGCGGGCGAGCTCGGTTCCGTCGGCGGCGACGATGACCGCTCCCACACTGAAGGCCGTGTCGGACGGTGGGCAGTGGGTGGCGAGTTCGCAGGCGAGCGCGAGCCAGTCCCGGTCCGCGGAGGAGGCTTCGTGGCCGGCACCGGGCCGGCCGCGGCCGGTGGGACCGGGGGCCGGGGCGGGTGTGGGGATGGGTGTCATCGGGGCTCCGTGCTGATGTCCTTGGGGGCGTACCTGAGGAGTACCACGTCGCCGATCTGCCGTGTTTCCAAGAGCCGCAGACGTGCGGAGGGCCCGCCCGTGTAGTGGGCGGGGCCGAGCATGCGCACGGCGTCGCTCTGCCCGACCAGGAGAGGGGCGATGACGAGCTGCAGCTCATCGGCGAGCTGCCCCTCGAGGAGCTGGGTGTGGATGGTCCCGCCGCCCTCGACCATCAGCCGCCGCACGCCATACACCTCGCCGAGGACGTCAAGGGCGACCGGCCAGGTGGCATCCTGCGGAACGCCCTGAATGGTGGCGAGGCCGCCCAGAGCCTTGCCGGCTTTCTCCGCTGCCTGGCTGCCGACGGCCAGCACGAGCTTCTCGCCGCCGTGATGCCAGAACTTCCACTCCGGGTCGAGGTCACCGGTGCCCGTGATCGTGACCTTCAGCGGGTACTCGGGAAGGCCAGCGGTGAGACGGTCGGCGCGCCGCTGAGACGAGTTCACCAGAAGCCGGGGATTGTCGGCGCGCAGTGTTCCGGCGCCGACGAGGATCGCGTCGACGGACGCGCGCACGGAATCGACACGGTCGAAGTCCGCAGGGTTGGAGAGCATCAGCCGGTCCTCGCCCGGCCGGGTGTCGAGGTAGCCATCCAGGGACACGGCGGCGGACAGCAGGACGTAAGGGCGGGGTGACACGGGGCGGCTCCAGTGCGACGCGGGGCGGGAAAGCGGTGCGGGTGGATGGGTGTCAGGCGGGGTGGAGGACGATCCGGTCCAGCGCGTCCCGGAATTCGGCGACGCCCTGCTCGCCGACGGTGGTGGACAGGGCGTGGTCGAGGAGATCGAGCTGGCCGATGATGCGGGCCGAACCGGTCTCCGCGGCGACACCCACCGCCTGCAGGCCGATCCGGGCGGCGAGCGGGATGTTGCCGGTTCCTGCGTGGGCCCGGGCCGCGCGGGCGAGATAGACGCCGCGGTCACGCCGGTAGGCGCCGGGCAGTTCGGCGATCGCCGTGTCGAATCCCCGCGCGGCCTGCTCGTAGCATCCGAGAGCGGCCAGCGAGCGGGCACGGGCGGTATGGACGTACGCCTCATCCAGCCATGAACCCCACACCCCGTCCACCTCCGCGCCCCCCAAGAGCGCGAGCGCGGAGTCGTAAGCCCTGAGAGCCCGTGTCCCGTCACCGAGGACGGCGTGCGCATGCGCCTGGTGCATGACGGCGATGACCTCGAGCCGACTGCCAGAGCGGGCGGTGCGCCGGGCGGCGGCCGCCAGCCCAAGGGCATCCGAGGGGTGCCCGGTGTCGACGGCGAGCTGAGCCTTGCGGCCCAGGATGTACGCGGTCAGGTCGCTGTCGCCGGTGATGTGGGAAGCATCCAACGCTCGGGCGGTGTGGCCGTGAGCGCAGCGGTCGTCACCGATGTCCTGGGCCAGCCACCCAGCCAGTTCCTCAAACCGGGTCTCGAGCGACAACAACCGCACCGCATCCGTACCCCGGGCGGTGCGGCGGCGCGCCGTGAGCTGGGCCAGGTGCTGCTGGACCGCGGGCAGGACGTGCCGGGCACCGATCAGGTTGTCCGTCTGGATCAGCACACGCCGCAGCTGCGCATAGTGCTCGACAGGCGATCCCATGTCACCCGGGAGCGTGCCGGCGAACGCCGTCGTGGCGGGCAACGCGGTCGAGGCGAGGCCGGCGAGTCCGGAAGCCAGGACGACGCGGCGGGGCACAGGCACGAACAGGATCCTTCCCTTGATACGGCAGGGCACGACGACCGTGTCCGTGTCGCCATGATCGGAGCCTGCCTGCCCGGACAAGCCTGCGACCAGATCATCGGGGGTCGTGGCCCCATCCGCTGCGCGACTGGCCCCATGACCCCGAACCCCAGCTCTGGACATCCCGAGCCCCAAGTCCTCCGGCACGCTGACAGCGGGGGAGTGGGAGGCTTGTCGCTGCGCCCATTCCCAGAGCCGGACCAGTGCCCCGCAGGCATCCAGGGCCCGGTCGACGGCGACCGCGATCTCACGAGGGACGGGCCGTTCGGCGCGCTCCAGGCGCGCGAGGTGCGACCGGTCGATCAGAGCGCGTGCGGCCAGCTCCTGCTGGGAGAGTCCGCGTGCGATGCGGGTCTGCCGTAACTCGTGTCCCCACCGGTGCCACGGGCCGGCCCCGGGCGTCAGTTGCTTCGGCCGCTGCCCCATGCCTCCCGCCCCTTCCCTGAGCCTCCAGCCCCGATGCTCTGCTGCTCCCGGCGTCATCGCCACGGTTCCCATGGGGCCAGCGGGGCCGGCACACCGGGCCCCATGCCGCGCCTGGCCACCGCGCCTGCCCACGGCTTCGATGGGTGATGCGAGCCGTCACACCGTATCCGAACACCCACCACAACTAACCGACTTGGAGGCGCCGACGTGACCGAACCGGCCACCCCCTCCACCCATCCCGCCCGCGCCGGGCGGGGCGGATCGGGCAGGAGCCCGCATGCCGGCATCGTCCACGCCCCCCAGGCACTTCTCGACGGCACCGTGCTGCTCGACCGGGACGTGCACGAACGGCTCGTCGACACCGTCCTGACCTGGCGACGCAACACCGCCGTCCTGCTGCCGGCTGACCTCGACCAGATCACCCTCCAGCTCACCGGCTACGGCCGTCTGTTGATCCGGGAGACCAAGGCCGCGTGCGGGCGTCTGCCGCAGACCGACCCGGCCGTACCCCTTGCACGCGCGTCCTGCGCCGAGGCCGTACGCCGATTCGACACGGCACACCGCCCCCGTGACCCGCTCACCGCCGCGCAATCGACGGCCCGCCTCGTGCGCGCCCTACACAGGGCGCTCGACCGCGCTCTCGCCGCCCGGCCCGATCCCGTACCGGCGAAGCCATAGCCCCTGCAAGCGGCTAGTACTGCAACGGTCTTTGCCGTGACGGTTGGGCGGGTGAGTCGTTGGTCTGTTCATGGGTGGGGTATTGGTTGATGCCCGGTCGTGGGCGGGTGAGCTGAAGGCTCTGCATGAGCGGTTCGTGCACCGTTTCGCCAGGTCGGAGCCGCGTGAGTCGGCGCTCGCCTATATGCGGGGGTTGATCGCTCCGCTCGAGCGGAAGAACGGCTGGACGCTGGCGGAGGAGGCCGGGCACGGAGGTCCGGACCGGATCCACAGGTTGCTGAACCGGATCGACTGGGACGCGGAGGAGGTCCTGGACGACGTGCGCGAGTACGTCGTCGAGCACCTCGGCGATCGGGAAGCGGTGCTGATCGTGGACGACACCGGTTTCCTGAAGAAGGGAGACCGGTCGGCCGGGGTCCAGCGGCAGTACTCGGGCACGGCCGGACGGACGGAGAACTGCCAGGTCGGGGTCTTCCTCGCCTATGCCACGGCCCGAGGCCGCACCCTCATCGACCGGCGCCTCTACCTGCCGGCGTCCTGGACGGACGACCGGGAACGGTGCCGACAGGCCGGCATCGCCGACACGACCGCCTTCGAGACGAAGGTTGCGATGGCCAGGGCGATGGTCCGCCGCGCGATCGAGGAGAAGATCCCGTTCGGCTGGGTCACCGCGGACGCCGGCTACGGCTACTCGAAAAGCTGGCGGACCGAACTGGAACGGGCCGATGTCTTCCATGTCATGGCCACCACCCGCCACGACACCGTCGTCACCCGCTGGGCCATGGACCACCCGGTTCACGACCTGTTCAACGGACTGGCCAGGCAGAAGTGGAAACGCCGGTCCTGCGGCAACGGCTCCCACGGCCCCCGGGTCTTCGACTGGGCGAGGGTCGAGGTCAGGCCCTGGCACCGGGAAGACCGCCGGCACTGGGTGATCGCCCGCCGCAGCGTCCGCCGACCCGAGGAGATCTCCTACTACGTCGCCTACTGCCCCGCCGAGGCCACCCTGGACCAGCTGATCCACGTCGCCGGTGCCCGCTGGGCTGTCGAGGAGTGCTTCCAGACCGCCAAGCAGGAATGCGGCCTGGACGACTACCAGGTTCGCCGCTACCCCGGCTGGCACCGCCACATGACCCTCGCCATGGCCGCCCACGCCTGCCTCACCGTGCTGCGGGCCCGCGAACTCGACACCGGGAAAGCAGAAACGGATCCTCCGAACTCGTCCCCCTCAGCCTCCCCGAGCTCAGACGCCTGATCCACCGCCTCACCCACCGCCACCCAGCACCCGTCGACCACGTCCTGCACTGGTCCAACTGGCGACGCAGACGACAACAACAAGCCCGCCTCAGCCACTACAAACGACGCGGCCACACACCACCAGAAACTGCCCAACCGTCACAGCAAAGACCGTTGCAGTACTAGCCCCCTGGGGAACGGCGCCTGAGCCCCAGGCCCGCCAGGCAGGGGCGGGGCCCATCCATACACTCCCGCACACCGCTCCCCTTCAAGGCGATGCGCGGGCCCGCGGTCGGGAAGTCCGGCCGCCCCGACCCATCGAAGGAGGCCGATCGAGATGAAGAGCTCGAACACCCCACAGCCCCGCAAGAACGGGCAGCCGGGCGGTCTGGTCCGTGCGCGCCGCGCGATCGCCGCGGCCCGCAGCCGGGGCGTGATCCCGTCGGACGGCGGCGGCACCGGCCGCTCGGACTCCAACGACTAGAAGGGGGACACCGCGCGATGACCGTCCCGTTCATCGCGGAACGTCTGGGCCAGGACTTCCTGGCCCAGACGTATACCCGCGACTACCTGCACCTGCCCGGCGCCGTCACGAACCCAGGCACCCTGTTCTCCTACGGCACCCTCAGCGACCTCATCGCGGCCCACCGCCTGGAGCCCCCGCGACTGCGACTGTCCGCCGACGGCCAGACCCTCCCGGCACACCACTACGCCGTACCGGTCACGAGCCGCCGGGCCACCGTGTGGCAGCGGACCTACCCGGCGGAGCTCCACGAGCGGCTCGCCGAGGGCGCCTCCCTCGTCCTCGACGCGGTCGACGAACTCCACGATCCGGTCGGCGACCTCGCCGCCGCCCTGGAGAAACACCTGCGCACCCACGTCCAGGTCAACGCCTACGCCTCCTGGACGCCGACCGAGGGCTTCGGCACCCACTGGGACGACCACGACACCCTCATCATCCAGATCGCCGGCACGAAGCGGTGGCGCCTGTTCGGGCCGACCCGCGAACGCCCGATGTACCGGGACGTCACCACCCCCGAGCCCCCGCCCGAACAGCCACTCGCCGACCTCACCCTCCATTCCGGAGACGTGCTGTATGTGCCGCGCGGCTGGTGGCATTCGGTCACCGCTGACCAGGGCGAGGCATCCCTGCATCTGACGTGCGGCCTCGCCCCGCATACCGGTGCTGACCTCATCACCTGGGCAGCTGACCGGCTCCGTGCGAGCACGACAGCCCGCACCGACCTTCCTCTCCACGCCAGTGCCGAAGGCCAGGCCGACTACGTCGCCGCCCTGCGCAAGGAACTCGACACCCTCTTCGACACCCCCGGCCTCCTCGACGCCTACACGGCCGCCCGGGACGCCGAAGACCTCGGACGGCTCCGCCCCTCGCTTCCGCACATCCACTGTGTGCCCGCCGACCCCGGTCTGCTCGTACGCCTCACCACCGCCCGCGCCCGCACCACTCGCGTCACGGTCGACGGAGAGAGCCTGGTCCGGCTCACCGCGGCCGGCAACGAGATCGACCTCGGCCCGGCCGCCCACCCGCTCCTCGACATCCTCCTCGCCGCCATGCCGGCATGGACGCCGCTCGGAGACCTCGCCACCGCGAGCCAGCTCCCGGTCGGCGACGTCGCGCTCGTCGTCCAGGAACTCCTCGCCGCCCAGGCGGCCACAGTCCGCCCGGGGGAGCGCTGATGACCGCGACCCTCGCACTGGGCACCTACCGCATCCCCGCCGACCGGATGAACCAGGCCGCTGAACACGCCGCCACTGCCCCCATGCCGTGGGTCGATACCGCCCCCAACTACTGCGACGGCAACGCCCACCGGCTCCTCGCCCCGGCGCTGGCCGCGCACCCGCGCCTGCGGGTCGCGACCAAGAGCGGCTACCTCACCCCCAAAGCAATCCGAGCGGCCGCCGCAGACGGCATCCCCATACCTGCCGATGCCCGGCACAGCCTCGATCCCGCTGTGGTGGGCTGGCAGGTGGAACGAGCCCGGGCGGAACTTGGCCGAGACCGGCTCGACACCGTGTTCGTCCACAACCCCGAGCACCTACCCGACGACCAGCTTGCGGTCGGACTGCGAAACGTCTTCGCCGTCCTGGAGGAAGATGTGGCTTGCGGACGGATCGCCTCCTACGGCGTTGCCACCTGGAACGGCTTCACCGACGGCCGTTTCACCGTCGCCACCCTGAACCGCCTCGCCCAGACCGCGGCCGGCAGCCACGACCACCACCTGACGACGATCCAGCTCCCCGTCTCGCTCATCGAGGACACCGCCCTCGCACAAGCACTCCTGGGGCGCGGACCGATTGCCCACGCCGTCGACCACGGCTGGCACGTGCACGCCTCCGCACCCCTGCACGGCGGCGAGCTCGCCCGACTCGACGGCGGCGCCGAACTCGCCGGCCTCATCCGCCCCGGAACCACGATCGCCGAAGCAGCGCTCGCCGCAGTCGCCTCCTGCCCCGGCATCGAACGCGTCCTTGTGTCCACTGCCGATCCGCGACACTGGGACCGCGCCCTCACGGCGCTCGCTCACGACCCCGTACCGGCCACCACCCTGCGGAGCGTTCTTCGTGTACTCGCCACCGCCTGACCCCACCGACGAGGAGCGCATGACCGCCGCCCATACCCGGGCCGCGGCCGCCCTCAACACCACCGCCTCTGGCCCACCTGCCTGGGGCCATCGGGGGCGCACTCTCGGCCGCCGTACCGACCACCCTCTTCACGGCGCCTGCTGGCTCCGTCTCCAGACCGCCCCCGACGGGAAGGAAGGCGGCCGAACCTGGACCGGACAGGAACAGGCAGCGCTCCTGTTCCCCACCGTCCGCAAGCCCACCCTGCACGCGATCCACGACGCCACCACCGACGCACACGCCTACCGCGCCGAGCTCACCACCTTCGTCGACGAACCCGTCCTCTCCCCGAGCGGCCCCGTCCTCCATGACGAACTCGACCTGCCCGACACCTGGTTCAAGAAGATCCGTGAAGACCTCGGTGCTGTCGCCGCAACGGCGACCGACCGGGTCAGCGTCCGCCAGCAATGGATCGACCGCGCCGTCCCTCAATTCACCGGACGCCCCGCGCCCCAGATCACCGACTGGACCTGCGCCCACGGCGACCTCCACACCGCCAACCTCACGGCCGGCGCCACGATCCTGGACTGGGAGGGCTTCGGCCTCGCGCCCCGAGGCTGGGACGCCGCACTCCTGTACTCCTACGCACTCCTCGCACCGGCCACCGCCGCCCGCATCCGAGAGGCGTTCGCCGACATCCTCGACACTCACACCGGCCGCACCGCGCTCCTCGTTGTTGCCGCCGATCTCCTCCAGGCCGCCTCGCGCGGTGACCACCCCGACCTCGTCGCCCCGTTGCACCGTCTTGTCGACGAGATCACCAGCAGGTCCACCTTCCCGGCAGAGTGACAGGGCTCAGAAGTCGTGGCCGTCACAGGGAAGGTGTGCAGGTGGCGTGCACCAGCTGGAGATGACCCCGTCGAGCGAGGGCACGGCGTAGCGAGTTTCCACCTGGGATGAGCAGGCCGGGGCCCGGCGAACGCGAGTTCGCCAGAGCGTGTCCGGCCGGGGTCGTGCTACGGGGTGTTGCGCTCCAGGTAGATGGAGGTGAACACGGCGACCTTGGCCCGCAGGGCCCAGGGGTCGAAGGGCTTGCTGATGTAGTCGACGGCGCCGGCCTGGTACCCGCGGGCGGAGTGCTCCGGCCCCGCTCCCATCGCGGTCAGGAAGATGATGGGGACGTCACGGGTGCGAGCACGGCGCTTGATGTGGGCGCAGGTCTCGTAGCCGTCCATCTCCGGCATCTGCACGTCCATGAGGATGACGGCGAAGTCGTCGTGGTCGAGCAGCGCTTTCAGCGCCTCCTTACCGGAGGAGACCGTGACGAGTTCCTGGTCGAGCGTCGCGAGGACCGCCGTCATCGCGATCAGGTTGTCCGGCTGGTCGTCGACGATCAGGATCTTCGGCATCTGCTGGGACACCACGGGGGCAGGCAGCGCGGGAGTGACCGTCTCCACGGCCTCCAGCTGCCGTTCCAGCAGATCACACCGGTGTTCGGCCGCGGCATGCAGCGCCTGTGCCGTCCGGAGGTCTGTCTCCAGCCGCCGCACCTCGCTGCGCAGCGCGTCGCGCTCTTCCAACAGGCCGGAGACGTCGGGATGAGCCTCCGCGAGCTCGTCCGCCCGCCGCCTCTCGGCACTGCGGTCGGCCTCCAGCTGACTCAGCCGCACCTCTAGGTCCGCGATGCGGTGCGTACGGTCCAGCAGCGCATCGCCCAGAACATCACCACGCACACTGGAGCGCCGCGAGTCCCGGTCGGCGTCCGCCAACTGCTGCTCCAGGATCTCCACCGCATTGTTGGGCGAAGACCCGGCATCGACAGCCGACCCGTACAGCTCACGCACGAACTCGATGGCCTCAGGAGTGACCACCGTCCCACGGTGCTCGCCCAGATCGGCGAAGAGTTCATTGATCACCTGCCACGGCGGTAACCGGGTCCCGTTCAGATACCGAGAGAACGTCCCCGGATCCCGCCGGCGCCGCGCGGCATACCGGCGCACGGACAACTCCATCCCCTCGAACAGCTCCCGCAGAGCCATGGCCAGCGCCCGGGAAGCGTCGTTGAGACCATCCCCCAGCGGCCGCAGCTCACCCATGTCCCTGCTCCTCGTGCGAGCGCACCACCACCGCATGACCACACTGCGCGGCCTCGCCGGCCTCGGCGCCCACCAGACGGTTGAAGAAAGGCACCGCCAGTGCCGCGACAGCGAGGCCCGCGAGCACGCTGCGCGGTACCCCCTCGCCCGCGAGGACGGTCAGACCTCCGGCCGCGCCGCCGGCGAGCAGCGCGAGCAGAAGCACCAGGGTCGTTCTCAACGACAGCAGCGGCCGATCCATCAAGATCTCCATCCTTCAACCCGGCACAGAGCGCCGGGACTTGTCACTCATCCGGCGGATTGCCAGAGGGGAGGATCCAAGAATGTAGGCCCCCGAAACCGTTGCCATGTGCGATCGGAGAACAGCGGCAACAACGCGTCCGTGTTGCCGCCATCTCGAAATCGCCTTCCACGGTGCGTTCTGGCTGATCAAGCAGACAGAGCGATCGCCTGTTGGCAGGCCGTTGCGCCGCAACACCTGCTGGCCTTCGGCAACAGCAAGCCCCCTGGCTGCCGCCCCAGGCCTTGTGCGTGGTCGCTGCCCGTGCGAGTGGACACCATGGCTGCGCGACAACCTTGGCGAGCTGCAGGCTCACCAGACGTTGCTGTCCTCGACCGTGCCATCGGCATCCCTGCGGCGAGCCGGCTCCGTGACTCTGACGACCAGTCATCCCATCGAGGAGCAGGGAGCCGGTTGCCACCCCGCACTGGCTACCGCCCTCCTTCAGCCCTCCTGCCCCTGGGCGGGAGGTGCACTGGCAATACCGAGCGGCGCGCGCCGGGGGCGTTCACGCCACTTGCCTTTGGAATATGCCGGATACGGCTGCGCAGGCATGGACCGCCTCGGCAAGGTGGTCCTAGCAGCGGGCGAACAGCAATCGCCCACCGAAACGGTGGCGGAGGAGGACGCGATGGCTTGGGAACGGGAGGGGTTCGAGTCCCACGAGGGCGTGGTGGGGGTGCTGCTGGCCGACGGTAGTGAGCCGGGGCCGGTGTTCTTCGACATGGGCAGCAGCAGCTACTTCCATGAGTCGATCGACTGGTGGGCCTACGACGGCACCTTCCGTCGGCCGACGGCGACGACGATGCGGGGCAGGTGTGCGTGCGGCTGGCGCGGCGAGAACACCTACCCCATCGACTGGGAGAAGCTCCGCGAGCTCGAGCCGTACGACTACGACACCTCCGGGCCGGAGAAGGACTGGGACAACCACATGGACCAGGTGGCCGCCGGAGCGATCTCCCTGCCCGAAGACGTCACTGCTCTTTTGTGCCGACTGCGAGAGCACCTGGACCTGCTTCTCGATGACGCGCCGCTCGCTGCACTGAAGGCGGCCGACGACCTGGAGGCGATCGTCGCCATGACCGGCCCCTACGCTGCCTCGCTCGTCACCCGAGGGCAGGCGATCCCGGTGCCGCGGATCGCCGAGGCTCTCGGGATGACGGAGAAGGCGGCCCGCTCCCGTCTCCTCCACTACGAGTACCTGAATCGCTGACCCCGCATCCCAAGGATGGACCTTCGCATCCGCGGGAGATCGTGACCTGGCACACCGTCGTTACTGTCCCGCATCATGCACGCGTTGCCGGTTTCTCACGGTCTTCGGGGACACGCCGGCGGCTGCGGCGATCTCCCGTACCGTCTCACCCTGAGCCCGGCGAAGCCGGAGCTCTGCTCCAGTCAGGTCAGGAGCCCGCCGGGTCACCCGCTTCGCCTGATCGCTGGTGCGTCGTTCCTCTTCGGGGATGCGGCGAATGATCGTCCTGCACGACACGCCTGCCGCGGTGGCAGGATGCCGGGGCATGGGGACGAGAGGCGACAGTGACGAGGCGTATGTGGTGGGCCTGTGCAACCAGGTCCTCGGCGAAACTGCGTTGACGCAGCACAAGTTCGACTGGCTGCTGGGTGATCCCGGAATCGGCGGCCGGCAGGCCAGACTGCCGGTCGACGCCTACTGGCCCGGTCACCGGCTCGTGGTCGAGCACCGCGAGCTTCAGCACGACCAGGCGATGCCTCGCTTCGACAAGCCGGACCGGCTCGCCGTCAGCGGGGTTTCACCGGGGCGAGCAGCGGGCCCTGTACGACGCCCGGCGAGACACGGAGATCCCCGCACACGGACTTCGGCTCGTCGTGATCCGCCCCGCCGACCTCGACGCGGATGGCCGGGGACGGCTGCGACGACGCAGTCAGGAGGCTGACCTGGCCGTGCTGCGACAGCTCCTCGCGCGCGACAGCGACGAGGACCGCGTCATCGACGCCTTCCGCACCTGGCTGCTCGCCGAAGGCTGGACACCGGTCGATCCCACGGACCGCTGGACCGACATCGAAGCCGTACGAGGCGACGACCGGCTGATCTCCGAGGCCAAGGGCCGTACCTCGGAGAAGGGCATCGACGCAGACATCGCCTACGGACAGCTGCTGCGCCGCATGACGAGCCAGGCACCGCGCACACGGTACGCGCTGGTCGTGCCCTCGGCGTCCGTCAAAGCCGCCGAACGGGTTCCCGCGCACGTACGCCGACTGCTGCGAATCGACGTGTACGAGGTCGGGGACGACAACACGGTGCACCAGCTCCCGATATAGACGGACCAGGCCGTCGCCTACATGGGTACCTCCGGCCTTCGCCGGCCACCCCTCGGTATCGGGCCGGACAGTCGTCCGGGGCAAGACGAACTATTGCCGGCCGCATTACCCACCGTCACATGGGGATCGCCGGCAGCCGCTCTGCTCCGAGATGTCCGAGCAGGGGCATGAGAGTTGGGTCTGCAGTGTCGCTACGCAGTACATGCCGGCGCATGAGGCCCGGTGGTGAGGGACAGAGGCGTCGCCATTGCCATCGCCGTATTCGTTGCGGGGATCGTCACGACCCTGCTCGGTGCGAGCCCCGTTGCCGCCGTAGGCGCCAGCGTGGGCACGTTCCTCGGAGATCGCCACCCCTTGGGTTCACGGCCGCGGCCTTCCTCACTTCGTTGTCCCAGAAGCAGGAGGTCCTGTTGGCCTCCTCGTAAACATTCGCTTCTGCTGACGCTGGGTACACGGGAAGGGCAGCACTGCCGGGGTGTCGCCCCTCCGCCTGCTTCGCCGACGGGCCCCGGCATCCTGCCGCGCCTTGGAGAACCACGCACGTGACCACCGCGCCGGCAAGGGCACGGGTTCGGCGTCCGGCTTACGGCAGGAGCACGAGGTAGCCCGGCTGGACGCCCTCGATGGTCGTGATGGCGGTGCCGGAAGTGACCCAGATGCTGGTGGGTTTCTCCCCGGCAGGGATCTGGAAGACCCCGTGCACTGGCCCCTTGCTGTCGGGGTTGAGGCCGAAGGCCGGTGCCGTCTGGCCTTTGCTGTTCCAGTACTGGTCGTAGTCCATGGTGTAGTCGGAATCCTTCTGCGACATGGTGTAGCGCGTGTCCGCGACGTTCAGGCTCACGCGGTTGTCGGCGTCCCAGGACGACTTGCTCTTGCCGACGTTGACCGCGTCCATGGTCAGCACACAGAACTGCTTGCCGGCTTCGGGGGACGGGGTGGCGGTGGGCGCGCCGACCGAGTCGGCCGCGTAGGCCATGACCGCCGGATCGAGTGGCTTGCCGCAGACCACCTTGCGCACGGTGAACTGCCATCGGTGAGGGTCGTCAGCGGTGTCTGAGGCGAGGACCGTGACGGTGAAGGACTGACCGGGATGTGCCGTCCCGAGCACCTCGGCTCCCGGGGGAGCCCCCGCAGGCGCGCTGTCGTGGGACGGGGCTACTGAGCTCGGAGGGCCACTCTCTCCGGAACCGTCCGAGCAAGCCATCAGGACTGCGAGAAGCGAAGCCGCCACCACCACGCGATATGAGTTCTGGCACGCGCTCATGCACCCATGCTGAGGGGCCGCCTCCAGCCCCGCATGCGGACCCCTCGACGGCCCACCCGGCCAGGCACGCTGCAGCAGTCCGCTTCGTCCGCTCGATGAATTCACCGCCAAACCCTCTCCAGCTGCGCTTTCACTCCAAACGTTTCTAATTCAAGGGTAAATCCATAGGTAAATCTGATACAGTCTCAGTGGAGGTGGACCCATGTCGCCAGGGCCGAATGAAGAAGACCTGTTCAGGGCCGTCGAGGCGCTGCTTGCGGGCGGGCCGGAGTTCCCCGACCCCGCCGAGCGGTCGCGTCTGCGTGAGGCAGCCGGTGTCACACAGGCCGGCCTCGCCCAGGTCCTGGAGACCTCGACGCAGACAGTGAAGAACTGGGAAGCGGGACGTAGCGAGCCGCGTCCGCCGCGTCGGGCCCCGTACCTGGCGCTGCTGGAAGGTTGGGCGAAGAAGTACCCGGCTCCCGCCCCGCACGCGACCCAGCCTGCGGACGAGATCCAGGCCGCCCCGGAGGCGACGGCTTCGGTACCCAAGGCGGCACCAGCCGCTGCCGCGGTCCAGCCGCGCCCGCGCGCGGCCCGACCGGCGTCGGCGCCGCGCCGCCCATCCACCCGACCCGCTCCGGTGCGCACCGACGACACGGCTGACCCGCGGTTCGCCAACGGACCGCTCGCCGTCCTCACTGTTGAGGAAGGCGTGCTGCTCGCCTACTGCGCGGGCGGCCTGGTCCTCGACGTTCCCGCCAAGACGCTGGGCGACCTGGTGGAGTGGACGCTGGCCGAGGGCCAGCTTGGCGCACCCCGCCTGGACGGGTCCGGCCGGGACGCCGACCCCCTGCTCGTGCTCACCCCCACCGCGCTCGAGCACTTCGGCCTGCCCGTCGAGCTGAGCGACGACGAGCGCCACGCCGGCCGCCTTGTGGCCGACCACCCGGCGGTGAAGCAGGTCGAGAACACCGAATGGCAGCTGACCCGGCGGGGATTCGGCCCCTGGGCGAGGATCTACCGCCCGGCGCAGGGCAGCCGCCGCATGTGCGTCCAGCTGTGCATCCCGTCGTGGAAGGCGCTCGACACCCGCTCGTGGGGACACGCCGCCGACCTGGCGCCGGCCGACCTGGCCCGCGTGATGAGCCTGTACGCCTCCCGCGTCATCACCCCGCGTGGCTCGACCGCGGTCACCGGTCTGGAGCTGATGACCACGCTGCATCCGCCGACCCGTGCCTCCGCCCCTGATGCCGAGGGCCGCCGGCACAGTGTCCACAACCCCGGCTCCCTGGGGACCGAGCCGATGGATCCGCCGCCGTGCGAGGCGATCAACGGCCACCCCGTCCTGGCTCACCTGCCCCGCTTCCACCAGCGCGGCCCCGCAGAGCGGATCTTCGAGGAGGCGTACGACTGGGCCCGGCCGCTCACCGACGATGAGTGCCTGGGCAGCCACTTGGTCGGCATCGACGTCAACATGGCGTTCGCCGCCGCCGCCAACGGCGCGGTCGTCGGACTTGCGACCCCGCCCGTCCACGCGGTCAACCCCGTCTTCGACCCCAAGGTCCCCGGCTCCTGGCTGGTCGACCTCTCCCACGTCGACCCAGGCCGCGTGCTGGTCGGCAAGAAGTGGACCGAGCTGCGGGGTGATCTGCTGCCCAGCCCATTCACCCAGTACGGCGAGCGCCCCGAAGGCCCTGCCTGGTACGCGACCCCCACCGTCGCCTATGCCGTCGAGCTCGGCTACACCGTCCAGCCACTCGAGGGCTGGCTGCGCCCGGACTCGGGCCGCTACCTGGACGCCTGGTACAAGAAGCTCCGCGACGCCTACATGGCGACGATGGCCGACCTCGGCGTGGAAGAGGGCATGTCCCCGGCCGAGTTCCTGGCCGCCATGGACGGTTACAAGCAGCGCGACCCCGATGCGGCGATCGTTCTGGACGCCATCAAGGGCACGGTGAAGTTCGGCCTCGGCAAGCTCCAGCAGAAGGCCTCCGGCAACTGGGCGCCGGGCCAGCCGTGGCCTGCGCTCTCCCGCCCCACCTGGCGCCCCGACATCCGCGCCGCGGTCATTTCCCGGGCCCGGATCGGCATGCACCGCAAGATGGTCGCGCTCGCCGCCGCCACCGGCCGCTACCCGGTCTCCGTCCTGTCGGACTGCGCGGTCTACGCCGCCGACGGTCCCTCCCCGCTCGACGTCCTGCCTTACAGCTCCGAGGGCAAGACGATCCCCGGCAGTTTCCGGATCGGCATCTCCCCGGGGATGGTCAAGCACGAGGGCACCCGGACTCCGCTGTGGGCCGAGCAGATCCGCGAGCAGACCGACAACCCGCTGCTGAACCTGGCCCGCAACATCAAGACCGGCGCCGTCGGCCCGGACACGGGGGAGTAGAGCCATGGTGGTCAAGACGGTCGGCGAGGGCCTGGACAGGGTCCTGGACAAGGCGCTCACCCGCCCTGTCCCCAAGTCCGCAGGCGCCCAGATGCGGTTCCTGGTCAAGCAGTTCAAGGGCACCCAGGCCGTCGCACAGCTTCTCGGCATCTCCCAGCGCACCGTCGAGCGGTACGTGAAGGACCAGATCAAGAAACCTCGTCCCGAGCTGGCGGCCCGTATGCAGGAAGAGGCCCGCAAGCGGTGGCAGCCGAGGGTGAAGGACAGGGCGAAGAAGGCGGCGGCCACCAGCCAGGGCCTGATGATCGATGTGAGAGCCAGCCTCGGCTATGCGGCCCCGGCCGGCACGACCGACGAGGCCCGCGAGCGCCATCTCACCCTCGCGCTTCCGCCGCACCATGCCGGGCAGATCCTCGCCGCCCAAGTGCGCGGTGAGCGTGACATGCGACAGGCGGTCGCCGACGCGCTGAAGGAGGTGTACTTCCAGCAGCGCGGCACCCGGGCGGCCAGCCTGGAGGAAGTGCGCATGCTGCACGTCGAGCACATCGAGTTCGACCTGTGAAGCCCACCAATCCCGCCAGTTCCCCGGGTTCGGCCTCAGCGCCGCTTCCGCTCCGTCACGTTTTCGGACGGGCCCGGTCGGCGTAGGCGATCAGCTCGGCACGCAGCTCCCGCCCCGCCGCGGCTGCGATCTGACGCTGCAGTTTGTCGAGCTCACCCGCACTGAGCTCGTCGACCCAGACGACCATGCGCTGTTACTCTGCCTTCCTGTCCACCTTCTTCCTTCTTTGCTCCTGCCGCAGCTCTTCGTGCAGATGCTCGTCGTGCTCGTCCAGTTCCCGTGCCTCGGGCAGCCCCCGCCTGGCACGGAAGGCGTGACCGCGTTCCGCGCGGTCGAGGAGCGCCTCGCGGCGGGGGTCGGCATCGGCGCACGGATAGACGGCCGGCTGCAGATCGTGGTCTGCCGGCCGGGGCGGCGCGGGCCGAGGGTCAAGCCGGTCGCGGACGGTGTTCAGGTGGCGGACGACGTCCGGGCGGGCATCGCAGGCGCCCAGAAAGGCATCCAGAAGCCGGGCCGAGGGAAGCCTCTTGCCGCGCAGGACCAGGGCCAGTGTGCTGCGCGGCACGGTACCCCCGGTCATCCTCTCCAGGGCACGCGCCGACAGCCCCGCATCGTCCTTCACCCGGCGCATCGCCCGACCCAGCCCTCTGAGCGTGCTGACCGGTCCGGGAACGTACAGCTTGCGGACGGGCACGGCGGCCTCCAGCCGCTCTGCTTCGGCTTTGTCAGCCGCCTCCAGGAGCCGGACAGCCTCCGCCAAGTCGCCGCCGGCCGCATGAGTGAAGGCGGCCACGACGCTCTTGCTGGGCATACGACCGTCCACGGCCCGGCACAGAGTCGATGCATCGGGCTTACCGCCGCACCGGTACGCCAGAGCACGGTAGGTCCGCTGTCCCTTAGCCGTGAGCAAGTAGTCGATCAGTGCCCGGAGTTCTGCGGAAGGCTCGCCGGACACAGGGGAGGAGGTCACCCCTGGCCCCCGCAGCGCCCCAGCAGGCACACGGCGGGCAGCCGGATCAGCAGGGCGCTGGCGGTCGCGCAGAGCGCGAGCAGAGCGGTCGGCAGGGGACGATGGGCGACGGTGAGGACGGTGACGGCCGTGACCAGGGCGATCACGACGGCCGCCTCGGCGGGGGCGAGCCGGTTGCGCACGCTGTCGGCCGGCCGCTCGGGGATGCCGCCGACCGGAGCGGTACCCGAGGACGGCTCGGGACTGGGCACGATGGACATCAAGAACCTCCTGAAGACAGGGAATGGACGATGGGCACGCGGCACGCCCAAAGAGCAACTGACCGGGAGACACTCCCGCCGGGCGGGGGCTGTGCCCGCTGCCGCGATGCGTCGATGGTGGCAGCCCGAACGCCCCTCGAACCAGCCGCGCTCGCCTCGCCGCCAAGGGGACGTACACCGGCCACGCGCTCATTGCAGCAGGCCGTAGGCCGATGTTGCACCGGCCGGTCACACCTCCGGCACACAAGACCGCACCCACCAGCACAAGACCCCAGACACGAAACGCCTGCTCGACGACAGAGCAGCATCACCTCCGCCTCCGGCACCGCGCGTCGGACATGGCACCGGCCCGCGGGGTTCGGCCGCGGCTGCTGTGCGCTGGGGGCGATGATGGGCCGCTGTGCGCTGCCACCGCCGAGAACGCCATACCTGTCGCGGGGCGGGCGGACAAGAACTGGGCGCTCATCAACGACGCCACGGCCATCCACGCGGACCGCCGCTACATGACCACCCCCCTGCGCAAGCAAAGAATCTTGGTTCACGACGTCACGGGACGGCATGCGACAGCGCACATCCCTCCGACAGCCCCTTTCAGACCGGGAGATCGGAGTGTGACGTGTCAGATGCAGTAGTTGCCGCCCTCGTGGTGGTGGCAGGAAACCTGTTCACGCTGCTTGCCGTTTGGGTGCGAGTGCGCGGGAAGGTTCAAATGGAGCGTTCCAGGCGGGAGGTGTACCGAGACGCCGCGAGGCGGCTGCCTGCCGGCAGCCGGATCGTCGAGAACCAGCACGGTACGACGATCGAGGTGGGTCCCCGATCCTGTGAAGAGGCGAAGGAGACTGGTCGTGTCGGATCCTGATGTGCACGATTGGCAGCAGGAAGCCGTATGCCGGTACGACGCAAACGATGTGCCCGGTTCCGAGCGCATCTCGGCGATGGCTTGGTCGAGCTCACTTACTGATGTGTCAGCGTTCCGATCCCTCTGTCAGACATGTTCGGTGCGGCTCGATTGCGCGAGTAATGCGCTGGAAGTTAAGGAGTCCTTGGGTATCTGGGGCGGATTGACTCAGCAGGAACGGCGCCACTTGCTGCGCAGCCGCCCTGATGTCGCTGACTGGCAGCATTTGCTGGAGACGGCAATCGCAGAGTACGACCTCGTCTCCGCTACTTTTGATGAGGACTTCGCCGACCTGTTCGAGCAGCAGTTCTGTCGTCTTGTGGGGTTCCTCATCACCGCAGGAGCTCGACGTCAGGATGCCGAGGATGCTGTACAGATGGCGTTCGTCGAACTCGCCAGGCACTGGACAGAGGTCTGTGAACGGAGCGGCTGGCTGCGACGCGTGGCACACAGAATGTGGTCGAAGGTGGTAGTCGGGAGCCGCGAGTCTCTGGTTGCTGATGTGTACAGCGATGCTGTGATCGCATCGGCGGACGATGCGGCGTTGGCAGAGCGACATCGAGTACTCCAGCTGCTCAGTCGTCTGCCGGAGCAGCAACGCGTCGTGCTCGCTTTCGCGTACGACGGTTGCACCCCCGCCGAGACCGCCGAGACCCTTGGGGTTCCGGCAGTGAACATCCGGCAGAACCTGAAGCGGGCCAGGGCGGCGCTGGCGCGTCTCATCGCAGAGGAAGGAATCATCTAGTGACAACCGAAGCCAACTACGAACCGGTGCACACCGAAGCTATGGACCAGCTGATGCTCGCGGGCATCGCAAGGCTTCGCGACGACTTGAGCTCGCAAATGGACACCGAGTTGCATCTGCGGCGCGTTCGCGAGTTGGCCGACCCCGGTCACATTGCCCTTCAGGTTGGGCACGGTGCCTCCACGCTGTCATCTTGAACAGCGGTCAGCAACGCAGGGTGTGGCAGTGGTCGCGGCAGCTTCGTTGGACGCGGCCAGAGCCCGGTATGGGGCGAAGCGGCCGACTGCGGGGGGTCGGGCGATCGAGGTGATCGACTCGTTCACCTTGTGGCTTTGTTCGCGAGAAAGGGTTTGGCGCAGGTTCTGTGGGCCGGCGCCGCCCCGGTTCATGCCTGCCCCGAAGCAAGCCGCCGCCCTGAAGCAGCCTCACCACCTGGCCACGCGCCCTCAAGATCGAAGGCGTCACTGCGCCGCCACGTCTTTCAATCGATGGTGAAAGCGAGAAACTGCCGAAGATGCTGGGCGTGGATTGTTTCGTGGCGGCCGCCAGCGCTCGATCTGCTGATGGGCTCGGCGTACCCGAAAGCATCCAGGGCCGGAGGCGATGCCTCTCCCGGATCATCGCCTGCGAACCGGGCGGCGCGTTCGCCGTACGTTCGGAGAGCTGCGGCGGGGCCTCCCGCTCTACCGTGCCGGGCTCACCCTCGCGGGCGCCTTGATCTGCACGATGACACCACCAGCGGTGTGGAGTCCCACGTACAAGCCAACCCATCCGACTTCAGCTCAAAGGCGAGGTAGCGCGGCTAGCCGCGCCCACCCAGAGGCAGCGTGACTTTTGGTGCCCGCACGTACCGGCGGACGGACCGTGACGGCTCGTTCCACACGCTGTGAGGCGGGGACCGGTCCGAGGTGACGGGCTGACCCAGCCGTGACGCACCAGTGGGCCGATGTCGCCACCGGCCCACTGGTGCGTTGATATTCTCGCTACCCCGCCCGACAACAGGTGTGGGCACATGGGTTCGGGGGGTGTGGAGTAGATGAGGCCACGTCTGGTGTTCGTGCACGGGGTGGGAAAGCCACGGGAGGCCAAGACCGAGCTGGAGGAGTGGCAGGCAGCGCTGACCGTCGGCGCGCGTGCAGCCGGGCACTCCCGAAAGGCCGCGGAGCTGCTCGATGGCGGAGCGGTCGACATCCACTTCGCGTACTACGGCGATCTCTTTCTCCCGGGGACCGCTCCCGACAATGAGGCTGTGGCACCCGCACCCGCCGGACCGGACGAGGACGAGGAACTGCGGGAGCTGCTCCTCGATATGGTCGACGAGCAGCTCGAAGCGCCCCGCGACGACCGTCAGGCACAGGCGCTCCGGGTGACTAGGAACAAACTGGCGCCGACCGGCGAGGAACAGGGACCCGGCAGCCTCGCACGGCAGGTGCTCGTTGGGGCCAACTCCCTGTTCGCGGTGCCGGGTCTGCGCACCTTCGGCGGCTGGCTCAGTGCCGGAGCGATGAAGCGCGATCTGCACCAGGTCAGGAGATATCTCGCCCGCAAGGAGACCGACGAGGCTGGTCTGAGCCTCGACCGGCGCATCCGTGCCCGCGTCGCCACGGAACTCGACCCCGAGGGACCCACGGTCGTCGTCGCGCACTCGCTGGGGACCGTGGCGGCGTTCGAGACACTGCACGCGCACTCCGCGCACGTCCCGTTGTTCGTCACGCTCGGATCACCGCTCGGAATGCGCACGGCAGTACGGCCGCGGGTGCGCCCGCAGCCCGTACAGACCCCGGAACCGGTCGGCCGCTGGCTGAACTTCTGGGACCGCGACGACTTCGTCACCGGTGGCACCGAACTGGCCCTGTGCATCGCCTCGAACGCCGCCTCGGTCGCTCCGGTGAGCACGCGGGTCGATTCGGACGGACTGAATGTGCATCCGGCCGTCAAGTACCTGGCGCAGCCCGCCGTCGCGGGCCCGCTGATCGAGGCGCTCGACGCGGGCACCGTCGCATGACACCGTCCACACCGCCGCGTCACCTGCTGGTCATCGCGCCGCAGTGCCCGGCCCAAGGACTGCTGACCGGTCTGGAGGAGACCGCCGAATCCCTGCACGCCGTCCTCCTGGACGAGGAACTGGGCGGCTGCGAGCCGAACCCGCCGGGCGTGCCCTCCCTGCTGTACGGGCTCAGCGTCGGCAGGGCCGAGATCGACCAGTCGGTCCGGGACGCGGCGGACCGGGCCGGGGCCGCGGAGGCGGTGCTGGTAATCGCGTGCCTCGGGCACGGCACCACCCTCGGCCAGACGCCCAAGCTGGCCTTCATGGCGAGCGACTCCCACGAGGACGTCGCGACCAGTGTCGTGGACGTCGGCGGGCTGCTCACCCTGGCCCTGGACGTCCCCGGTGTGCGGGGCGTCATCGCCCTGGTGGACACCTGCCGCGCCGGCGGGGCCGTACCGGATCTCGGTGGGCTGGCCGGAGGGGTCCGGCAGGGCGCGACCAGCCTCTCCCTGCTGATGTCCGCGAGCGCGGTCGAGTCGGCTCACGGTCTCGCGTACACCCGGACGCTGGTGCGCGTGCTGCGCGACGGCCTGCCCGACGCGGGGATGTTCCTCTCGCCGCAGGACGTACAGGAGGCCGTGGACAAGGAAGCGGGCACCAGCTCCCAGTTGGTCACGCTGAACGGCCTCTCCCTGGATGCCCGACCCTGGTTCGCCCGCAACACACGGCACAGGACTGACGGCGCGCTGCTGGGGCCGCTGGGCGAGGAGGATCTGCGGCTCGCCCTTGACCCGCTCGGCGATGCGGCTCCCGCCCTGCCGATCGTCACCTCCGGCGATCTGGCCCGGCTGCGCCGGACCCTGGCGGCCCTTGACCGGCACCAGGCCACCGCCGACCAGCACCTCGCCCACGCCCTGCGCACGGTCGACCGGCTCGCGACCGCCGTACGCACCCGCGAGTTCCTCCTGTCGTCCTGGCCAGGCAGCCTCCCTGCGTCGGAACGCATCCGCCGCGCCTATGTGACGGCGGCTGGCCGGCCCGCGTCCGCCTCCGACGGGGACGAACTGCTGCGTGACTGCGTCGAGTCGCTGTGTCTGCGAGTTCCTCGCGCCAAGGGCAGTCCCACGGCGCCTCTCGCCACCTTCGTCGCCGCGCTCGCCGTGGAAGACGGTCTCGCGGCGGGAACGCCCGGACTCACGGGGTGGGCGCGAGGCATCGGGGCCGGCGTGGAACTCGTCGACGCCTTCGCCGCCCAGGCACGTCGAGCCGCCGAGAACAGGCTGCGGCTGGTGGTCAGCCTGCACTCCGCGATGGCCGACGAGTGGCCCGAGACCCTTCTCGTCTGGCTGTTGGACGGCGAAACCCTCGTGGGACGTGAGGACTTCCGCTGCCCTCCGACGCAGGCCGGCGTCGAACAGCGGTTGGGTGCGGTGCTCGCCTGGGCGACCCGGCATGCCCGGTGCACCGGATTCAGGCTCAAACGCATCGACATCGCAGCGCCCGCCGCGCTGCTCGTCTGCTGGCGCCCCGAGGAAGCCAGGCTCGGGCAGCGACTGGGGCTCTACTACGACATCGTCTTGCGCTGGAGCGACCGGCTGAACCTCCCCGCCCACCTGGGCCTGATCAACGAGTTCGCCCGGAACCAGCTCGACGAGATGAAGGACGGCCCGGCCACGCCTGTGAACTGGCTCGACAAGGCCGAGCTCAGCGCGGTGCCGAAGCTGGTGGAGAGCCTCGGCAACGGCTGCTACGGCGGCGCGCTGGCGCTGCGACACCGGCCGGAGCGGCTCCAGGAACTCCTGGAACCCCTGCTCGCGTACGCCCCGATGGCGCTGTGGCCGGACGGCACGGGAGATCTGCCGCAGGCGTCGCAGGACAGCGTGGAACGCAACTGGGCGAGACTCCCCGGAGAGTTCAGCGCCGCCTACCGCACCTCCTGGAAGCAGGGGAACCCGGCGCACGAGCACACCGATCTCGCCCGGGTGCGATCCGTGTGGCTGGACGATCAATGGCTGGACTTCTGCGACGCGTTCGCGAACGACTCGGTCGATGGAGAGAACCCACGATGACCTGGACACCCTTCTACGTCGGCGACGGCACCCCCCGGGACGTGGACCTCGGTGCCCCGCCGCCCTGGCGCGCCTTCCCCAGGCAGCCCCGGCCCGAGCGATTCCAGCCGCCACCCGGGCTCGTCGAGGCCGTGAACGCCGCGCTCGCCCTGCGCCGTCCGCTGCTGCTGACGGGCGCCCCAGGCTCCGGCAAGTCGTCGGTCATCAAGCAGGTGGCGACGGAGTTGCGGCTCGGGGAACCACTGCGCTGGCACATCACCTCCCGCAGCACCCTCGTGGACGCGCTCTACCGTTACGACGCCCTGGGGCGCATCCACGCACAACGCCTGGGCGGCGAATCGGGCACCGACGACATCGCCCCCTTCCTGCAGCTCGGACCGCTGGGGACCGCACTGCTGCCGTCGAGGGCGCCGTCCGAGCAGCCCCGCGCCCTGCTCATCGACGAGATCGACAAGAGTGACCTCGATCTGCCGAGCGATCTGCTGGACGTGCTGGAGCACGGGGAGTTCGAGATCCCGGAGCTGGCGCGGTATCGGGACGACGACGTGGACGTGCGGGAATGGGAGAGCGATGCCGTCCATCGCATCGTCAAGGGCCGCGTGCGGTGCGACAAATTCCCGTTCATCGTGCTGACGAGCAACGGCGAGCGTGACTTCCCCGCCGCCTTCCTGCGGCGCTGCATCCGGTACACCATGCCGATGCCGGACACGGAGTCGCTGCGGCGGGTGGTGGCGGCCCACTTCGAGACCGATGTGGCACCCTCGGGCCCGGTCGACTCACTGATCGTCACGTTCGTCGACCGTCTGCGGGCGGGCGAGAGCCTGGCCGTGGACCAGTTGCTCAACGCCGTGCACATCCTGACCGGTGCCCAGGCTCCGGAGGGAGTCGCCGCCGAGGAGGTCAGGGAACTGATCCTGCGTGAGCTGACCGGTGCCTGAGGAAGCGGACGGGCCGGGGGATTCCCCGGGCGTGGAGCGGGTCACCGGCCTGAACGGGGCCGTGTCGGCGATCGGCGCCGTGGCTCCGGGGCTTGACGGGACGGCGCTCGCGGAGGCGCTGTGGCTGGCCTCCCGTATGGCCGCCAGCTCGGCTTCGCCCGCACCCGAAGAACCGGCGCCGGCGTCGGCGCAGGTTCCCGCACGGACCGGGCCGTCCGTCCAGCGCCTGCCGCGCGTCGGTGACTTTGTGCGACAGAGCCCTCCGACGGCCCCGGAGAACCGGTCGGCCCGTCCCCTCCACGAGCGGCTGCCCGGATCCACCGGCCGAGTCCCCGGTGACGCGGTCGCCGTCCCCCGAGCGACGGCGCTGCCGTCGGCGCTGGAGATGACGCGTGCCCTACGCCCCTGGAAACGCCCGTGGCGCACGGGGCGGCGGCAGGCGCTCGACCTCGACGCGACCGTGGCGGGGTACGCCCGCAGCGGGGAGCTGATCCCGGTCTTCGCTCCCGCTCCAGAACGCTGGTTCGACCTCGTGCTCGTCGTCGACCGCTCGCCCTCGATGCAGGTGTGGCGGGAGACCGTCAGCGCCTTCGAGGGGCTGCTCGACCGGCTCGGCGCGTTCCGCACCCTGCAGGTGCGCGACCTCACCGTGGACCCGGATGACGGCGTCGGCCTCACCGACCGTCAGGGCATGCCGACCTCGACCGGTCAACTGGGCTCCCCCGACGGCCGTCGGCTGATCGTCGTGGTGTCGGACTGCGTGGCACCGGCCTGGCGGGCACCAGAGATCTGGCAGCAGCTGCGAGCCTGGGCGGGCCATGAACTGGTGGCCCTGCTCAACCCGTTGCCGCCCAAGCTGTGGCGGCGCACCGGACTCGATCTGCCGACCGTGCGGGTGTCCCCGGACGCCCCGGGCACCGGCAACACGGGACTCCGCTTCCGGCTGCCTCCGCTGCTGGCTGTCGGCGAGGCGGACCCCGACGAGTGGCTCGCGCTGCCGGTGCTCTCGCTCTCCCCTCACACACTCGGGCGCTGGTCGCGGACAGTGATGCTGGCCGCCCCCGAGGGCTGCTCGGCGGCCCTGATCCCGCCCGCCGGCCGCCCGACTCCGCTCGGCACGGGCCGTCCCCCTGCCCGCAGAAGCGCCGAGGCCCGAACGGACGGATTTCTGCGCACCGCGTCGCCCTCGGCCGCCCGTCTGGCGACGCTGGCCTCCCTGTTCGACCGGCTGAGTTTGGCTATGCTCCATGTGCTCCGCCAAGAGCTGGTGCCCGAGGCCACGACCGAGGACCTGGCCGAGCTGCTCGGCTCCGGACTGTACGCACTGGACACGGACACCGGCGGCCCGGTGACACTGACGCCCGCTCCCCAGGTGCGGGCCCGCCTGGAAGAGGCGTTGACGGAGCACGACACCATGCGGCTCAACCGGGTGCTGGACCGGTACATCTCCTCGGGTCAGGGCGGCGGGGGACGACTGTCGGCAGTGGCGGGCCGACCGGACGGCGAGGAGGCGATCGCCGCGGAGGCCACGGCGGCGGGCGTCGCATGGGGTCGGACGCTGGAGCTGCTCGGGCTCCCCCTGCCGATTGGCGGTACGGAACCGCCGGAGAGCGTCGGGGCGGCGACGGAGCCCGCGGATGCCACCGACCTCGCGCTGCGGGTGGCGCTGGCGATGTTGCCGCAGGACCGGCAGGCGGAGGCGGGCGAGCTGCACGAGACCGTGCACTCGGTCGTCACCCTGCTCGCCGCGCGGGGCCTCGCGGTCGACAGGGCTGTTCTGCTGAGGCAACTGGAGGCTTCCGTATTCCAGTTCGTCACACGGCCCGTCGTTCTGGAGGACGACCGGGACCACGAGCCGTGGTCGCCGGACGGTGACGGCACCCGAGGGCGGGAGTTCTGGGAGCGCTATCTGAGGTTCCTGGAGTACGAGCGGATCCTGCCGCCGGCACAGGTCCGTCAGCTGGACGATGTCACCCGTGACCTGCTGTCCCAGCTGGAGGACCCTCGTCGGCCGGGCAGTTGGCGGCGCACGGGTCTCGTCATGACGCCCGTCGGCTCGGGCAAGTCCACCTCGGTGATCGCCCTGGCCGCCAAGGCGGTCGACGCCGGCTACGGCACGGTCGTCATTCTGGCCGGTACGACCAATACCGCACGCGATCAGATGCAACAGCGCGTGGATGAGGGGCTGTTGGGCTTCGACAGTCAATACACGGCGAGTTCGGAGACCGGCAGCCGGATTGGCGCGGGTGCCATGCCCCATGCCCGCGCCCTCCCCATCGTGTCCGTGACGACCCGTGGCGAGCAGGGCGAGTTCTCGCTGTACAAGGCCATAGGCCTCAGGCATCCTTCCCCTGCCCACCCGCAGATCTTCGTGATCAAGAAGAACCGTAGGATCGTCGACAGAGTCTGTGACTGGCTCATGCACACCTCACAGCCCGAAGACCGGCCCATGCTCGTGATCGACAGGACAGGCGACGCGAGGGGCACGCGCAGCTCTCCCTCGAAAGTGGACGAGAGCGTGGAGCGGTTGCTGTCCTCGTGTCCCAGGGTCGGCTATGTCGGCTACACGCCCTTCCTCACGACATCGCAGGTCGTCCCCGACTTCATCTACCACGTCCCGAAGCCCCCTGGTCACTTCGGCCCCGAACAGCTCTTTACCGACTCGGAACAACCGCTGCCCCTGGTCCGCGCGGTGTTCGATCAGGACCGCTGGCTGCCGCCCGGGCATCGGGCCGACCACGTGCCGGGTCGGGAGCTGCCGGACTCTCTCTTCACCGCGCTGAAGTCGTTCGTGCTGGCGTGTGCCGCACGCCAAGTCCGAGACCGGAAGCGGACGAGCAACTCGATGCTGGTGTCCGTGAGTCGGTTCGTCGCGGTCCAGACGCGAGTCTGCGACCAGCTGGCCGAGCGGGTCGGCGTCATCGTCAAGGACCTCAGAGACCGGCGCGGCCCGCGCGGACAGCGGCTCATGGCCGACTTCGAGGAGTTGTGGCGCCAGGACTTCGTCCCGACCAGTGAAGCGATCGCCGACGTGGCCGTACCGGCGGTCTCATGGAAACAGGTGGCCAACCAACTGCCTTTCGTAGCCCAACAGTTGATCGTGGTCACGGCCAATTCCGCCTCCGACATGATGCCCCACGTGTACGAGAGTGAATACGGAGGTCTGAACATCGTGGCGGTCGGCGGCGCCAAGCCTGCCCAGGGCCTGCCGCTGGAAGGGCTCACCACCAGCTACTGTCTCCGAGCCCCGGCCAACTACGAAACCCTGCGCCTGCTGACCACGCCCTTCGGGCCCCACACCGGTTACCAGGACCTGTGCCGTCTTTACGCCACGCTGGAAGTCCTCGACACACAAAACCAGTTGACGGCGAGGATCAACGGACAGCGCAAGGAACTGCAGGAGCTGGCCGTTCTCGACATCACCCCCGCCGAGGCCGTCTTGCGTGTCCGGGCCACGCATTCGCCCGGCAGGTCGTGGGAGACCCTGGACTTCACTCTGGCCCTCGAGAGGGTGCGGCAGAACTTCCGGACCTTGGAGGCATTCATCCGCGGCCTCGGCCGAGCCGGCACCCCGGACCCACGCACCGCCGCGAACCTGCTGTGGCATGGCGTCACACCCGCGAAGATCGCGGAGTTCCTCGACGCCTATCTGCCAGGTTCGGAGCCATCGTGGAACCGGCTCGCCGAGATCTGCCGGTACCTGCGCCGGGGCGCCGGCCTAGGAGGGCTGGGCGAGTGGACCGTTCAGTTGGTGAACCCGCCGAAATCGCTACTGGTTGAGGTTGCGGGGCATCGGGTCGGCACGGTTCGCCGTGCTCCGTTGCCGCGCGGCAACGAGGACGGGTTCAGGATCCGGCGGCTGTCCGCTGTCGGAAACGAGTACGCGGATCTCGACCCGGACCAGTACCTCAGAGCTATCGACGCGACACGTTCCGCGGCGGCGGTCGATCCGGCTCGTCCGGCCTGGGGGCATGAGCCGACGCGGCCCTCCCGTGCGGCGGTGGAGGCCGTGCGCCGCCCGGACCAGGCTCTGTTGTCGATCTACCTGGTCCGGGGGGAGGAGACCGTCGACTACGAGGTCACGGTTCCACTGGTGGGCCTGGCCGTGTCCCTGCCACGCTCGGCCGCGCTGTCCGAGCCCTTCCCCCCGCTCAGCTGAGCGGCGGCCCAGGTTCCGGAGTCGGAACCGGCTCCGGGCCCGGATGGATCAGGGGCGGCGACGGATCGGGAGCCGGTCCGGGGCGCCATCTTGGACCGGCTTCTGGGGCAGTGCGCCGCTGACCCCCTGCCTCGTCCCCGACAGCCCGAAGCCGCGCCAGGTTCGGACCTCCTTCAGGAGGACGAGCTATCCAACGGGCTCTGAAGCAGCGCTGCGCAAGGCCCGCGCTGCTTCGCGTCGGCAGGACGTCGTCCCGTGCCAGGCGGTTCGGCCTGCGATGGAAGGATGAGCGCATGCCTGACATACCCGAAAGGTTCCATGCCGACGTGCACGGCGACACGGTTGTTGATGCCGACCAACTGGTCCGGATCACCTCGCTGCATCGGGGGTTTCTCTACCAGCACTTGTACGCGGCCGCCTGCCTGTTGCGCTTCACGACAGCCGGCACAACTGGCTGCTGGTGGAACGCGATGAGGACCTCGAAGCCGTCCTGCCCGGACGCCATCTGTACCTGCAGGTGAAGACCCGCAGCCGGCCCCTGCAGTGGGGAGACGTCAGCGGCGCGGTCGACGGCTTCGCTGCGGTGCGGGCCCGTCACTCTGAAGGCAAGCGCGCAGGACAGCCGCAGCTGGTCATCGTGGCCAACGTGCCCCCCGGCCCGCAACTGGTCGCGAAGATGGAGGCGGCCGACTGGCCCGGCGACGTCACCGTCTTGAACCCGCGAACGGCTGCTCTGGAGGAGTGGCTTCCGCCGGCCTGGAGCGATCTTGAGGAAGGCATCGCCTGGTGCACCCGCGAAGCCGCGCAGGTTCCCTTCTCCTCGCTGGCGCCGTTGACCCCCGTGTGGGAAACTCGCCGCCCGCGTCGTCTATGCCTGCACGGGCCACGGCGACCAGGCCTTCACCGCCGACACCGTGGAAGACCTGCACGAGCAGTTCGTGAAGGAGCTGCAGGCCTTCCCGGTCCTCGCCCACGACTACCTGCCTCAGGTCGACGAGCCTGACCTGCTGACCGACGACCGGGTGCGCCTGATCACCGGTTTCTCCGGAGCGGGGAAGACCGCCTGGGCGGCCCACGCCGCCCAGCACTGTCCCGAGTCCCTCACCTACTTCGACACGGCCGCGCTCGCCGCAGACGCCGTCGCTGGCGGCCTCGCCCGTGAATTGGCGGGCCGGTACCTGGATGCCGAACAGCGCACCGCTCTGCCGTATGCCTCCGGCCTCGACCTCCTGCGCGCGGTCCACCAGCACTTGACCGGCACACCGGTGGCCGTGGTCCTCGACAACGTCCACCGTCTCAGTGCCGTCGAGCTGAGGCAGATCACCCAGGCGCTGCCCACCGCCCGCCTCGTCCTGCGGGGCCAGCCGCGCCCCGACCAGACCACCCTCACCGCGCACGTGAGCATCACAGGCGAGTCCCTCAACGGCTGGAACGCCGACCGGGTGGCCCAGAACCACTACGCCGATGCTGGGATGCAGCGGTGCACAGAAGCGGCGCATCGCGCCGTGCAGGGCCCCCGCCGCCCCCTTCAGGGGTGCCCCTTGCCCAACATGACCGTGTGTAACTATCATTACGCCAATCGTGACACAGAAGATGCCACACTCCGCGGCCGGCCAGATGGTCGGCTACCTCTATCAGTGCGAATGGGCCCTGGTGGAACTGGCCCGCCGATGGTTCAAGGACCCCCAGACCGAGCTCCGCATGGAGATGCTCGACGACATCGACATCCTCCGCCAAGGCACGCCGGTCGAGCTCGTCCAGTCCAAACACCACGGACACGCCAGCGAACTGGGGTCCACCAGTGCCGACCTGTGGCGTTCGATCAACTCCTGGTGCGACGCTCTCAAGCACCTGCCGGCGGGGCAGCTCCCCATGCTCCGGCTCGTCACCACCCAGACCGTCTCGCCCGGCAACGTTCTGGCCAAACTCAGACACGACGCCCGAGATGTCACCGCTGCACTGGCAGAACTCGAGGCCATCGCCGGCGACCCCGATGGCGCCAAAACCACCCTGCCCTGGCGATCCCGGTTCATGGCCTGCACCGCTCCGACGCGCGCTGCCCTCGTGGGCGCCATCGTCCTCGACGATTCCGCGCCGCGAGTGTCAGAGGTGGACTCTACGCTGCGCGAAGTGATCGGAATCTGGAAGAACGACGAGCAGAGCCAGGCGATCCTCGAGGAACTGAAAGGCTGGTGGTGGAACGTGTCCCTCGACATGCTCGACCACGCCAATCCCGGCCGGCGCATGTCTGTCAGCGCCGAGGAACTGCGCACTCAGATCGACTACGTCTCCGGCAAGTACACCCACACCGCCCTGCCCGTCGTCGACAGCCTCGACGATCTCACCGAGCAGGAGATCGCCCAGTACACCGGTCACGTCTTCGTCGAACAGCTCAAGCTGATCGGCCTCGGCAACCGCAGCATCCGCGCCCACATCGGCGAGTACCACCACGCTTGGGCCCACCGCTCACGCTGGCTCTACCACCATCACGTCACCCCCGGGGAACTCACCCAGTTCGACAGCGACCTGCGCCAGGAATGGAACCTCATCTTCGCCAAGTACGCCGACCGCTTCGACGCCGGCAAAGAAGGCGACGACGCCCAGGCCGTCGGCGAGAACATCCTCGACGCCACCCTCACCGCGGCGCAGGACATCAAACTCCGCCAGCTCGGCAAACGGTGGATCGCCCGCGGCACCCTGCACGCACTCGCCGACAACGCCCGCAACGAACCCAAGCCGCTGGGCTGGCACCCCCACTTCGAGGACCTGCTCAAGACACCCCCGTGCACGCAGACGAAGGGGGAGTAGCCCATGACCACCACCCAGCTTCCTGAAGCAGCGGCCCTCCTCAACCCCGCCTTCGGCGCCTACATCCTCAGTCACAGTGCTGCCGCGTACGCCGCAGCCGCCACCGAGCCGGAATCCCATCTGCCCTGGCCGTCCGCGTTCCTGATTCTGCCACTGGTCCTGCCCCCCGACTCCCGGAGCGCCCTGCCGCGAGACACCCGCACCCAGCTCGCCGGATGGCTGGCAGACAACACCATGATCCGCGCAGCATTCCCTCAGCGCGCGCCCGCTCTGCACGCCTACACCCAAGGCTGTATCCGCTTCGGCATCCGCCACGGCACCCTGGTGCTGGCCGGAGGCGGTTTGCGGGCCACCCGCAAACCGGTGAAGCCCGACTCGTCACAGCCCGCCGACGAAGCCGCCACCTGCGTACGCGCCGCGGTTCTCGTGGGCCGCTGGTTCGCCGCGACCGACACCGCCACCCTCTTTACGCTGCTGGGCGTAAGGCCCTGACCCGACAAAGGACCCTGCCCCCATGCACCTGATCGCCCTCGCCCTCTACCACCGGGACGGCCGCCCCGCCCCCCGCGTCGTCCGCTTCCGCCCCGGCACCCTCAACATCCTCACCGGAGAGTCCGAGACCGGGAAATCCGCGGTCTTGAGCATCGTCGAGTACTGCCTCGGCCGGCAGACCTTCACCCTTCCCGACGGCGTCATCACCGACACCACCGCCTGGTACGCGCTCCTCGTACAGATCGGCCCCACCCGTCTCCTCCTGGGCCGCCCCGCCCCCAAAGGCGCCTCGACGAACAAAGCGATGCTCGTCCTCGGCGACCACACACTCGACATCCCCCCGGCAGACCAGATGCACGTCAACGCTGACGCCACTGCCATCCGCACCGAGCTCAGCGCCCGTATCGGCATCGAGGAATTCCGCTTCCAGCCCCCCGCCGGAGCCGGGCGCCACGCCTTCGACGTCTCCATCGCCCAGGCCGTGCTGCTGTGCCTGCAGAAGCAGAACGAGATCGCCAACCAGAACCTCCTCTTCCACCGCCAGGGGGAGCAGGGAATCGCCCAGGCGATCAAGGACACCCTTCCCTACTTTCTCGGCGCTACAGGCCCCGAACAGGCAGCCCGCCGTCACGAACTCGCCGAACTGAACAAAGCCCTGCGCAGGGTCAACAAGCAGATCGAAGAGGCACGGCGCCGCGTGGAAGGCGGCGAAGCCCACCGCGTCGCCCTGGCACGTATGGCAGCCGACGCAGGTCTCATCGACACCGTCCCCGAAGCTCTCACCGCAACCGCCCTCGACACCCTGCTACGCCAGGCCCTCGACGCCGTTCCCGACGCCTTCTTCGTCTCCGGCCCAGACACCAGGCGTGAACAGCTCGCCGCGGAACGCCGCGCCCTGCGCAACCAGCTGCAGGAGATCAACAACTCCCGCACCATCCTCGACAGCTGGAAGGAAGAGAGCACCGCCCTCACCGGCGAACTCCACGTACAGCTCAGCCGCCTCAAGCCCATCGGCCTGCTCGGCGACGCCTCCCATGACCGCGACGCCCACACCTGCCCCCTGTGCTCCCAGCACCTTCCCACCCCGGACCCCCGAGTCTCCGACCTCCAGGAACTCACCCGCCGCCTCGAGACAGAACTGGACGATCTGGCCGCACTGCAGCCGGCCCGGAACCAGCACCTCGAAGCACTCGAAGCACAGACCCGCGAGATCCAGGCAAGCCTGCGTAACAACGCGGCCACCCTTGAAGCACTCAACGCCAGCGACCGGCAACTCCGCCAAGCCCAGGACCAGCGCACCTACCTCGCCCACGTCCAAGGACGCATCCTCCAAGAGCTCCAGCGCACCAGCCCCCAAGGCAAGGACGACCTCGGCGACCTCCTGCGGCACGGCGACAGGCTGACCGAACAGGCCGGAGCCCTCCAGCTTCTCGTGGATGCCGACGAAGTCGGCGCCGAGACCGAGAACCGGCTGAACGAAGTCGCCGACCTCATGACCACCTGGGCGCGAACCCTCGGCCTCGAGCACGCCGACACCGCCGAAGAGGTCCGCATCAGCCTCACCCTGCTCAACGTTGTCCTGCGCACCCCCGCCGGACGACTCCCCCTCACCCGCATCGGCAGTGCCAAGAACTGGATCGGCTACCACCTCGTCGCCCACCTCGCCCTGCACACCTATCTGCACCGTCACAACCGCCCGGTCCCGGGCTTCCTCATGCTCGACCAGCCCACCCAGGCGTTCTTCCCCGAGGAGGTGCACGACGCGATCACCGTCGAGGACGCCGACTGGGAAGCCGTCCGCGCCTACTTCGCCCTCATCTCCCAGGCCGTCGAGCAGAACGGCGGAGCTCTCCAGGTCATCGTCTGCGACCACGTCAACCTCCGCGACGACTGGTTCCAGCAGGGAGTCGTCGAGAACTGGAGAGGCGGCGTCGCCCTCATCCCCACAGACTGGATCTCCGCCGACTGAATGACCTGAGCCCTCCCTCCTCACATCTCGCGGCCCTCCCCGTCTCGTATATCACCAGGGCAGCCCGTTGACGTCGACGAAGGCCGGCTGCCGCACCGAGACCGTCGACAAGCAAGGAGACGAACCGAAGTGATCGAACGAGTCCGTGCCGTCCTGGTAACCGCAGACGACACGATGCTGGTCATCCGCCGCAACCGGCCGGGCATCCCCGAGTACTGGGTCCTGCCGGGCGGCGGCGTCGAACCCAGCGACGAGTCCCGAGAGGCCGCCCTGCACCGGGAGATCCACGAGGAGATCGCGGGGAAGGCCGACATCGTCCGCCTCCTCCACACGATGGAGACCGAAGGCGAGCGCCAGCTCTTCTACCTCGCCCACATCGCGACCTGGTCCTTCGAGGACCGCACCGGCCCGGAGTTCAGCGCCGAGAACCGCGGCGAATACACGCTGGAAGAGATCCCACTGACCCTCGAGGGGCTCGACGGCATCAACCTCAAGCCCGAGGAGATCGCCCACGTCCTGAGGCGAGCTATCGGCACCGCAACCCTCGGAGCCGAGGCGTCTTTCTGAGCCTTCGAGCACCTCAACACGCCACCCGTGCCGGACTCGAACGGCGCCGGCCCTGGCAGCCGTCCCGTACCTCGCAGGCCAGTGCTGCAGGCGCGCCGGCCGCAGCCAGACAACAGCGTGCAGACCATTTCTGCCAGGCCCCGGACACCACAAGCCGTGGAGGAGCCATACACCTGGCATGGCCCAGTGCTCCTACCGGGACCACCACGGTTTTTTGAGCGCGCGCAGGTGCTCCCGGACAGCAGCGATATAGGCGGTCTCCAGCGTCTGCAGTGTGCTGAGGTCGATCTGTGCCGGCGGGATGTTCATGGCCGTGTCGCTCTCGATGGGAGACGTTTCCCACGCTGCGCGCATGGCCGCTCCGGCCGTCTTGCGCAGCTCCTGGACGAGGTCGGCGTAGGCACGGCCCACCGCTTCGGATTCGATCTTCGTCCAGGCAAGGTGGTAGGAGAGGTTGCCCTGGATCTCCCGCAACGTCTCCGACAGCCGCACGCGTTCCTCGGCCGCGGCGTCGAACGAACTTGCACACTCCAGCTCGCACCGCGACCGCACCCGAGGGCTACATCCACACCTACACCGAGGGTTAAATCCAACCCGAGCCGAGCCGGTCCCATCGGCCCGGCTTTACTCCCAACGCATCCCAAGCTCGGACAGCTCTGCGACCCGCTCGGGCGACAGCCGCGCCCGGCGCGAGCGACTGTTGGCGATGAACACCCCCAGCGCCTGCTCGTCCCCGCCGACCTCCTCGACATGCCGGTGCGGCACCTCCAGATGCCCCTCTCGCTCCCGGTACTGGCGGGCAGCGGCCAGATTGGCTGCCCATACTTGCGCCCGCGTGCGCCGCGGCGCCACCACGTCCCGCTCGCCCTCCAGCAGGGGGCCGAGGCCGAGGGCTTCCTGCAGCAGCCATTGCTGCGCCGTCCCGAGGCTGTCCCAGCCACGCCGCTGTCCGCCGGCCCACCGCCCCAGGTCCTCGCCCTGGACCACCACCTGCCCCGCCTCCTCGGGCAGCATCTGCCCGCCCTGGACATGTAGGCGAGCGAGGTGGAAGCACCGCTGCCAGGCAACCGACCATGAGGGGCACCACGACGGGTCGATGTCCTCCAGGGCCCGGCGCCGTGCCGCACTCAGCCCACCCGCCCCCTGCCTGCCCTTGTCCTGCCGCGCGGCTGCCCGCTGGTTCTTCAGCCACACCCCTACTGCGTACCCCTCCCACATGGCATCGGCCGGCGCCAGCAGGTGCCCGTGATCGGCCGCCCACTCCCGCGCCGCCGACAGCCCCTCGGCGAACGCGACCTCGGCATGCGACCAGATCATGCCGAGCTCCTCCAGCTGCCCCACCCGCTCCTGGCTCAGCTCCCCGCGGGTATGTGCACTGCGCTGCCGGGCGATCCACACCCCCAGAGCGAACCCGTCCGCAGTCCGGTACTCATACGGAACCGCCAGATCACCATGGTCACTGCGGTAGGCCAGCGCGGCCGCCAGACCCCGCCGCCAAAACTGCCTCTCCGGCTGCAACACCCGCAGACTGATGAACGCCGCCAACTGCGCCGGATCCCGAGGCCGGGAGAACGACAACAGCTCCGCAGCCACCTTGCCCACCTCGCCAGGCACTTCCACCACCTCGCCAGCCGACCGGCCCCCAGCCACCTGGGGAGCGGCCAGCTGCTCCACGGCCTGCGCGTCGTGCGCCCGAAGTGCCGTGAGAACCTTCACCAGCTCCCCGTAGGCCCGCGACACCAGCATCTCGTCAGGCTGCTCACCCGGACCGAGGAAGACGGGAACGACCAGGGAGGCCACCTTGCCTTCCCCCGGCTGCATCCGAAGCGCCCGCCCCACCGCCTGAACGATGTCGATCGCCGACCCCCGCACATCGGCGAAGACGACGGCATCGCACTCCTTGGTGTCCACTCCCTCACCGAGCACCCGCACCGACGACAGCACTCGCACCCACGCCGCCCCCGCATCAACCTCCGGCTCGGACGCGAACCCTGCCAGCACCGCACCCCGGTGCGCCGGCTTGTGCTCCCCGCACAGCCAGTCCGCCCACACCCCATCAGCACCCGGGTATAGCCCCGGATCGCTCCCGTGCAACTCCTTCGCCACCGCACCAAGACCACTGGAGAACGCCTCGGCCTCACCCGTGCGGTAATGAAACGTCAGAAACCTCCTCAACTGCCGCTCCACAGAAGCCTTCACCACCGCCGTCTGCAACGCCGCCAGCCGCGCCCCCCGCACCCGCGCGGTCCTGCCCGCACCCCCCACCAACTCGACCACAGGCAAACCAGGATCCGCGATGTCCACACACACCACCTGGTAACGAGCAATCAGCCCTCGTTCGATCGCCTCCGACAACGACAGCCGGTACACCACCGGCCCGAACACCGCCTCATCGTCCATCGACGCAACCAGCTCACCACCCCTATCCGGACCCTCCCGATCCGGCACCTCCCACAACCGCGGCGTAGCCGTCATATACAACCGACGCAGCGCCGGCACCCGCCCATCGTCATGAACCCCCGCCCACGCCTTCCCCAAAGCCCCCGACGTCCGGTGCGCCTCATCCACCACGACGAGGTCCCACGTCCCCAGCCCCACGCGATGACTCCGCTCCAGGACCCCCAGTCCCAACGAGGCATAGGTGGCAAAGACCGTCACCGACTCCAGACCCGATAGCCAATCCACCAACTCCGCCTCGTCAGTGGTGCATTGAAGGCCCCGTACGTCCTCACCCGACAGCGAACAGGCACCGAACATAGGACCCCGGCGCCCCGCCCCCTGCCACACAGAAACGGTCTGTGCCAGCAGTCCGAGCGTGGGGACTAGCACCAGAACCCGCTTGGCACGCAGAGCCTTCGCCGCATGGACAGCGATCAGGCTCTTACCAGTACCAGTAGCCGCGACGACCTGGGCCCGCACCCCACCCGAGGACCCTCCACCAGGTACGTGCTCCAAAGCCCGCACCACGGCATCGACAGCCTCGACCTGGTGAGGACGGAGAGACACCCGAGCCGACACAACACACCACCTCCCGCCTCAACTAGCGCCGGGAGAGGCACTAGCCGCTAAGCGTGGACTTTATCCGAGCCTATTTTTGATTGCACCCTGCCCACAGGACCGATCTCCCACCCACTATGACAGGACCACCATCCGCCCGTACGAGCTTGAAAGAAGAGCCCACCACATCGAGTGAGGGCCGGAGACCATCCCCAACACCCACGCCACCGAAGCTCGTAGCCAGCCGCCCGCGAAGCGGGCCAAGCTTGAAGGCGAAGCCGAAAAGCTCAAGGCAGGGGAGCGAAGCGGACCTGCCTACCGCGCCGCGAAGCGGCGCGGTGCGGGGGGTTGGGGGCGGCGCCCGCCCACCAAAGGCCCCACGGGACACAAACCCCCCGCCGGGTGGGTTAAACAAAAGAAGCGGGCCCCCGGGAGAGAGGGGGTGTTGAA
>NZ_JBSHDU010000045.1:0-69931 GCF_053616475.1 Streptomyces sp. NPDC055815
CTCCGCCGGGGGGGCGGGGGCCGCGGCGGCGGGGGGCGCGGCCGGGGGCGGGCCTTCCCCCCCGCCCCCGGGGGGGGGGGGCGCCCGGTTCTACCGGGGCGGCGCCCCCTCTTTCGTCGGTCCGCGCCGGACCCCGGCGCCTGCCCGGCCTGGCCTCCCGCGGTCCCGCCTGACAAGACCGCGGCCGTGAGGTGCAATGGTCGTGGGAGGCGTCATGGACGTGGCTGCGGAACTCGAACGCGCCCGGGACGCCTTCGCCCGCCAGGCGTGGTCGGAGGCTCACACCGGGTTCTCGGACGCCGACGACGCACAGCCGCTGGGGCCCGACGACCTCGTGCGGCTCGCCACCGCCGCCTACCTGGTCGGCCGCGACGCGGAGTGCGCCGCGGCGACCGAGCGGGCGCACCAGGCGTATCTGGGCGTCGGCCGGACGGCGCCGGCGGTGCGGTGCGCCTTCTGGCTCGCCGTGCCGCTGCTCCTGCGGGGTGAGACGGCCCGGGGCGGCGGCTGGCTCGCCCGGGCGCGACGGCTCCTCGACGACGCCGGGATCGACTGCGTCGAGCAGGGCTATCTGCTCTTCCCGGAGGGGGTGCGGCTGGTCCACAAGGACCCCGCGAGGGCGCGTGCCACCTTCGACGAGGCCGCCGCGACGGGGGAGCGCTTCGGGGACCCGGACCTGGTGGCCCTGGCCCGGCACGGCCGGGGCCGGGCCCTGATCGCCGCCGGTGAGACCTCGGCCGGGGTGGCGCTGCTCGACGAGACCATGGTCGCGGTCGCGTCCGGCGAGCTGTCGCCCCTGGTCACCGGGATGATCTACTGCAGCACGATCGAGGCCTGTCAGGAGATCTTCGACCTGCGCCGGGCGCAGGAGTGGACGGCGGCGCTGTCCGACTGGTGCGCGGCCCAGCCGGATCTCGTGCCCTACCGGGGTCAGTGCCTGGTCCACCGCTCCCAGGTCCTCCAGACCCGCGGGGCGTGGCCGGACGCGCTGGAGGAGGCACGGCGGGCCTGTGAACGGCTCTCCGAGCCGCCGAACCGGCCGGCGCTCGGCATGGCCCTGTACCAGCAGGCCGAGCTGCACCGGGTGCGCGGCGCCTTCGCCCGCGCGGAGGAGGGCTACCGGCAGGCCGGCGAGTGCGGTCACCGGACACAGCCCGGACTCGCGCAGCTGTGGCTGGCCCAGGGCCGGGTCGACGAGGCCGTCGCGGCGGTCAGGGGCGCGGCGGAGGAGAGGCGGGACCGCCTCGGCCGGGCGAGGCTCCTGGGCGCGTACGTGGAGATCGTGCTGGCCGCCGGAGACGTGCCCGGGGCACGGGCCGCCTCGGAGGAGCTGGCGGGGATCGCCGACGACATCGGCGCCCCGCTGCTGCGCGCCGCCTCCGCACAGGCGCGCGGGGCGGTGCTCCTGGCCGAGGACGACGCCGCGGCCGCGCTCGGCTTCCTGCTGGACGCCTGCCGGAGCTGGGGCGAGCTGGAGGCGCCGTACGACCGGGCGCGTTCCCTCGTGCTGCTCGCCCTCGCACGGCGGCGGCTGGGCGACGTGGGCACGGCCCGGCTGGAGCTGGACGTGGCGCGTGAGGTGTTCCGACGGCTCGGCGCGGCCCCCGACCTGGCCCGGCTGGACGCCCTCACCGACGAGCGGCCCCGGCCGGGCGCCGGGCTCAGCCCCCGGGAGCTGCAGGTCCTGCGTCTCGTCGCGACCGGCCGCACCAACCACGCGATCGCCGAGGAGCTGGTCCTCAGCGAGAAGACCGTGGCCCGCCATCTGAGCAACATCTTCGCCAAACTCGACCTGAGCTCCCGGTCGGCGGCCACGGCCTACGCCTACGAGCACGACCTGGTGAGCCGGGGCAGGTAGCGGGGCACGGCGGCCCGGTAGCGCCGGTACTCCGCGCCGAAGGCGTCGTCGAGCGCGCGCTCCTCGCGCAGCACCTCCCGGTGCATCCACGCGGCGACCGGCGCGTACGACACGAGCATCCAGCCCCAGCCGCCGGCCACCGCCGCGCCGAGGTGCAGCAGCGCCCAGCCGACGTACATGGGGTTCCGCGCGGCGGCGTACGGCCCCGTCACCACGAGCAGGTCCGGGTCGGCGAGGGCGGTGGTACGGGCGGCGCGCACCGCACGGGCGATCCGCCACGCGCCCGCGGCGAACAGCGGCAGCCCCGCGAGACGGTGCGCGGACGCCGGTCCGGGCAGCGGCCAGGGGCGGGTGCGCTGGAGCACCGCGCCGACGGCGAGGCCGAGCAGATGGGCCTCGGGCACCGGCACATTGGACAGAAATACCCATGGCCGGCGGGCCGCGGGATTGGGGTGTTCTCCCGAAGAGGTCACGGCTCCCACGCTCCTAGTGTCGAGGACACGGAACGAACGAGGAGGCCGACGATGAATCCCACCGACAGGACGGAACGCATCGAGACGGTCGTCATCGGAGCCGGGCAGGCGGGCCTCGCCACCGGGTACCACCTCGCCCGGCACGGCCGGCCGTTCGTGATCCTGGACGGCAGCGCCCGGGTCGGTGACAACTGGCGGTGCCACTGGGACTCCCTGCGGCTCTTCAGCCCCGCGCGGGTCGCCTCACTGCCCGGGATGCGTTTTCCCGCGCCGCCGATGTCCTTCCCCACCAAGGACGAGATGGCCGACTTCCTGGAGACGTACGCCGAGACCTTCCGGCTGCCCGTACGCGCCGGGGAGCGGGTCACCCGGGTGGGCCGGGAGGACGGCGGGTACGCCGTGTCCACGCGCACGACGACCTATCTGTGCGACCACGTGGTCGTCGCCTCGGGCACCTTCGGCCGGACTCCGTACGTGCCCGGCTTCGCCGGCGGGCTCGACCCGCGCATCACGCAGCTGCACTCCAGCGCCTACAAGAACCCGGCACAGCTGCGGCCCGGCGGCGTGCTGGTGGTCGGCGCCTCGCACTCCGGCGGCGACATCGCGTACGAGGCGGGCGCGGCCGGCCGGCCGACCGTGCTCAGCGGCACGATCCACGGCGAGATCCCGTTCGACATCGAGGGCCGGCCGGCGCACGCGATCTTCCCGGTGCTGTGGTTCCTGGCGCAGCACGTGCTGACCCTCCGCACGCCGATCGGCCGCCGGATGCGCCCCGGCGTCCGCGCCCACGGCGGGCCGCTGATCCGCGTCAAGCGGGCGGACCTCACCCGCGTCGGCGTCGAGCTGGCTCCCGAGCGGACCACCGGCGTGCGCGACGGCCTTCCGGTCCTCGACGGCGGACGCGTCCTCGACGTGGCGAACGTCGTCTGGTGCACCGGCTTCCGGCAGGACTTCTCCTGGATCGACCTCCCGGTCACCGGTGAGGACGGCTGGCCCCTGGAACGGCGCGGGGTCGTGGACGCCTCGCCGGGGCTGTACTTCGTCGGCCTGGCCTTCCAGTACGCCTTCGCGTCGATGCTCGTCGGCGGCGCGGGCCGGGACGCGGAGCACGTGGTGGACCACCTCGTGAAGCACCGCGCCGGAGCCACCGCCGGCCGTGGCCGCGCCCGGGCGAGCGTCCCCGCCTAGGGCGGCGATCGTGGACACGACCGGACGGCGGCGGATGCGCCGGCACCTGGCCCGCGCCGGGCGGTACGAGGCCGAGGGACGCTACGCGGAGGCCGAGAGCGACCTGCGCGCGGCCCTCCGGCTGGCCCGCACCGCGGCCGGCTCCTTCCCCACAGAGACGGCCGAGGCGGCGTCGGCCCTGGGCATCCTGCTCGAAGCCCTGGGCCGACCCGCCGAGGCGGAGGAGCTCCTGCTCCTGGCGGTGCGTCTCCACGAACGGGCCCACGGGCCCGAGGATCCCCGCCTCGCTCCGTCGCTGAACGCCCTGGGCGCCGTCCGGCAGCGGCGCGGCGACCTCGCCGGAGCGGAACGGCTCTACGCGCGGGTCGTGGACATCGCGACCCGCCCGGAGAGCCGTTCCGCCTGGCAGACCGCCCCGGCCCGCGGCCCCATGTCCTTGCGCACCCGTACGGGACTCCCGTGCATGTGCGGGTGGCGCGACCCTGGCGCGGCCCGGCGCGGTCCTGGCGCTCACTCCTTCGGGTGAGATCCCCGGAGGGTGTTCCATGGCGGACCACGGGGTCGGCAGAATCGACGCGGCCGCAGGGGCGGACCTGTGTGCCGCAGGGCCTTCGGGCGCTGTCGGGGCTCGGGAAGGGCCGTGCATGATCCGTACCAGGTCGTTGCTCGCCGAGGGCTCCCGGCTCCGCCGGCCGGCCCCGCTCGTTCTTCCCGTCGGCTGGGGCACCGTGGCCGTGGCGTGGAAGTTCGGCTGTCCGCTGGCCCGGCAGCCGGGGCTGCCCATGCGGATCGCCACCAGCGTCGTCTTCCTCACCGTCGGCATCGGCCTGGTCCTCGGCATCCGCCACGGGCTCGTACGGGAACTGGCCCGGGCCCGTGCCGTCGCGGCCGCCACCCAGCGCGTCCTGCTGCGCCCGCCGCCGGCCCGCCTCGACGGCCTCGCCCTCGCCGCCGGTCAGCTGTCCGCCTCCCGGGGCGCGTCCGTCGGCGGGGACCTGTACGAGGCGGTGGCCACCCCCTACGGGGTACGGATCGTCATCGGGGACGTCCGGGGCCATGGGCTCGCCGCGCTCGGCGCGGTCGTCGCGGTGCTCGGCAGCTTCCGCGAGGCCGCCCACGACGAGCCCGAACTCGCCGGTGTGCTGCGGCGCCTGGAGCGGGCCCTGGAGCGCCATCTGCGGGAGCGGGCGCGGGACGAGCACCCGGCGAGGGCCGGGGCGGAGCCCGAGCACCCGGTGGCGGAGGAGTTCGTCACCCTGCTGCTCGTGGAGGTCCGTCCCGACGGGCGGCTCGCCGTCCTCAACTGCGGTCACCCCGGCCCGTACCGCCTCGGACAGCGGGCCGAGCGGCTCCCGGTCGGGGACCCGCTGCCCCCGCTCGGGGTGCTGCCGCTGCCCGCCGTGATCGCCCCGTACACCGCGGCCCGGCTGCTGCCCGGCGAGACCCTGGTCCTGCACACCGACGGCGCGGAGGAGGCCCGTGACCACCGGGGCCGGTTCTTCGCGCTGGACGCCGCGCTCGCCGGGGTGCCCGGAGAGGCGCCCGCCGCCCTGGTCCGCCGGGTCCAGGCCGCGCTGCTGCACCACACGGGCGGCCGGATCGCCGACGACATCGCGCTCCTCGTCGTACGCAACGACCGTGTCCGGGTGCCGGCGCAGCCCGCCGAACCCGGGCTGCGCCGCCCCCGGCCCGCCCCCTCCTCCCACTGTTGAGCGGAGGGGGCCGGGGCCGGCGCCGCCCGCCCCGCCACGGAGTGTCGGGCAGATCAGCGGGGCGGGCGACGCGGACCGGGCGGCCGCACTGTACGAGGGGGAGCCGGCGGCCCGGTCGTCGCCGTGCGGCGAGAAGCACAGTCAACCGGGGCCGGGACGAGCGTGGCAGAGTACGCGGACCGGGAGAACGGGTACTTCGTTCACACCCCGTGCGAAATCGGCCACCGCTACGCTGAGTTCACCGAGCGCGCGGAGCCCCCACACGAGCGAGCGGAGCGGCCATGCGAGCGACCGGAGCGGCCATGCAGCCCAACACCCTGCTCGACGCCCTGCTCGACGAAGCGGGCGTCTCGAACGCCGGCCTGGCCGCCCATGTGAACCGGGCGGGCCGGGCCAGGGGTCTCGCCCTGCGGTACGAACACACCGCCGTGGCCCGCTGGTTGAAGGGCCAGCGGCCGCGCGGCCAGGTGCCCGACCTGATCTGCGAGGTGCTCGCCGCCCGGCTGCACCGGCAGGTGACCCTGGACGACATCGGCCTCGGGGTGCCGGGCGGCCCGCCGACGGCGGCCGGTTCGCCGCTGTCCGGATTCGTGGAGCGGGCGGCCGCGCTGTGGCGCTCCGACGAGCAGCAGCGGCCGCACCTGGTCGCCGCCCCGGCCGTCACCGGCACCCCGGCCGTGATGCCGGTCTGGGAGTGGGAGAACCCGCCGGAGGACGTGGACGTCTCCCGTACGGGCCGGACGACGGTCTCGGCGGCCGACATCACCGTCCTGAGCGCCGCCCGCTCGCACTACGAGCAGATGTACCGCAGGGCCGGCGGCATCGCGACCCGGGCCCGGATCGTCGGCTTCCTCAACACCGAGACCGCGCCGCTGCTCCGGGGCGCGTACAGCGACGCGCTCGGCCGGCAGCTGCACCGGGCCACGGGCGGGCTCGTCGCGGTGGCCGGGATCTGCGCGTACGACGCGGACGCGCACGGCCTGGCCCAGCGCTACTTCCACCAGGCGCTGCGGCTCGCGAAGGCGAGCGGGGACCGGGGGCTCGGCGCGTACGTGATCGCGCTCCTGGTCAACCAGTCGCTGTTCATGGGGGAGTACCGGCAGGCCGTGGCGTTCGCGGAGGCGGCGCTGCGGGCGGCGGGGCGGCAGATCACACCGGCGCTCGCCGCCGATCTGACGGCGATGCAGGCGAAGGCGTACGCGCATCTGGGCGACGGGGCGGCCGCGTTGGCCTGCATCCGGCGGGCCGAGGCTGCCGCGGAGCGGATCAGCCCGGGGGAGGAGCCGGTCGAGACCGGCTACGTCCAGCCGGGGTTCGTCAACGTGCAGGTGGCGGAGGCCCTCCTCGGTCTGGGTGAACTCGACGCGGCCCACGAGCACGCCTCGGAGGCTGTCGGGATGCCCTCGCACGACCGGGGCCGGGTGCACCGGCTCGCGATGCTGTGCCAGATCGAGCTGCGGCAGGGGGAGGCCGACGGGGCGGCGCGCACGGCGGTGGAGATGACGGAGCGGGCGCGGGGGATGGAGTCGCGGCGGCTCCGGGACCGGCTCACACAGGTGCGGGAGCATCTCCTCGCGAGCGGCGGCGGGGACGCCCGGGAGGCGGCCGCTCTCATCGAAGGGGCGCTGCGCGTTCCCCTGTGAGCATTCAGCTGCTGCGATATTGCCACCAAACAAGCACCGACCGATCGGAAGGTGGCAAGAACGTGCAGTGGACGAAACTGAGCGAACGCTCCGTCTATGAGAATCGCTGGTTCCGAGTGAACCTCGCGGACGTCGAACTCCCGGACGGCCGCCACCTCGACCACTATCTGATCCGGCTCCGCCCGGTCGCCGTCGCGACCGCCGTCAACGAGGCCGACGAAGTCCTGATGCTCTGGCGCCACCGCTTCATCACCGACAGCTGGGGCTGGGAGCTGGCCGCCGGCGTCGTCGAGGACGGCGAGGACGTCGAGGCCGCCGCCGCCCGCGAGATGGAGGAGGAGACCGGCTGGCGGCCGGGGCCGCTGCGCCATCTCCTCACCGTCGAGCCCTCGAACGGCCTGACGGACGCCCGGCACCACCTCTACTGGGCGGAGCGGGCCACGTACACCGGACCGCCGGAGGACGCGTTCGAGTCCTCGCGGCGGGCCTGGATCCCGCTGAAACAGATCCCCGACATGATCGCCCGGGGCGAGATCCCGGCCGCCAACATGGCCGCCGGACTGCTGATGCTCCACCATCTGCGCCTCGGCTGAGACGCGGGGGAGCCAAGTGCCGGACGGCCCGTACCTGTGCGGGGACACGGGCCGTCCGGCCGGAGTGACGGCGTCAGGGGTCGCGACGCCGACTCCGGGTCTGTGGAGGGTCTTTCGGGAGACCGCCGGTCTCGCGGAACCCTCAGGAGTACGGGTAGAAGCCCGAGCCCGTCTTCCGGCCGAGCCGGCCCGCGTCCACCATGCGCTGGAGCAGCGGGGGAGCGGCGTACAGCGGCTCCTTGAACTCGGAGTACATCGAGTCGGCGATCGACGCGATCGTGTCCAGGCCGATCAGGTCGGAGAGCTTCAGCGGGCCCATCGGGTGGGCGCAGCCGAACTCCATGCCGTTGTCGATGTCCTCGCGGCTCGCGATGCCCGACTCGAACATCCGGATCGCCGAGAGCAGGTACGGCACGAGCAGCGCGTTCACCACGAAGCCGGAGCGGTCCTGGGCGCGGATGGCGTGCTTGCCGAGCACCTTCTCCGCGAAGGCCTGGGCCCGGCTGATCGTGCCCTCGGAGGTGGTGAGGGCCGGGATCAGCTCGACGAGCTTCTGCACCGGGGCCGGGTTGAAGAAGTGGATGCCGATGACCTGGTCGGGGCGGGAGGTCGCCACGGCCAGCTTCACCAGCGGGATGGAGGAGGTGTTCGAGGCCAGGATGGCGTCCGGCCGGGTGATCACCTGGTCGAGCACCTGGAAGATCTCGGTCTTGACCTGCTCGTTCTCGACGACCGCCTCGATGACGAGGTCGCGGTCGGCGAACTCGCCCAGGTCGGTGGTGAAGCTGAGACGGGCGAGCGTCGCGTCCCGCTCCTCCTCGCTGATCTTGCCGCGCTCGGCGGCCTTGTTCAGCGAGTTGTAGAGCCGCGTGCGGCCGATCTCCAGCGCCTCGCCGGTGGTCTCGGCGACCTTCACCTCGAGCCCGCTCCGGGCACACACCTCTGCGATGCCCGCGCCCATCTGGCCGCAGCCCACCACTCCGACGCGCTCAATGTCGGCCATGGAGTCCGTCACCTCGTGCCTTTCGCTCTTCTCCGGCGGCGGGGGGCCCGTGCGATTCCGGGTGCGTCCGCCTCTACCCCCACGACGTTACCGCTCATTAACCGATGATCGATCGTCCGGGGCGGGCATGCTGTCCGGGTGGGTGTGACGTATCCGACACGGGAGGGGTACAAGTGCGGCCTATCGGCAGAAGAGGGTTCGTGGCCGGCGCCACCGGAGCGGTGCTCGCCGTGACGGGAACGACAGTGGCGACGGCGGCCGGAGCCGAGCAGTCGTCACGGGGGAAGCCGCGGCCGGCACGAGGGAAGCCGCACCGGCGGCGGGAGTTCCGCGGCATGTGGCTGGCGACGGTCGCCAACCGCGACTGGCCCTCCCGCGCCGGTCTGACCGCCGAGCGGCAGCGGGCCGAGCTCCTCGCCCACCTGGACACGGCGGTCGAGCGCCGGCTCAACACGGTGGTGTTCCAGGTCCGGCCGACCGCCGACGCGCTGTGGCCCTCGCCGTACGAGCCGTGGGCGCAGTACCTGACCGGCACGCAGGGGCGGGATCCCGGCTGGGACCCGCTGGGGACGGCCGTCGACGAGGCGCATGCGCGGGGGCTCGAACTGCACGCCTGGTTCAACCCGTACCGCGTGGCGAACCACACGGACCCGAGCCGGCTCGTCGCGAGCCATCCGGCCAGGCTCCACCCGGAGTGGGTGCTGCCCTACGGCGGGAAGCTCTACTACGACCCGGGGCTGCCCGAGGTCCGGAGCTTCGTCCAGGACGCGATGCTGGACGCGCTGCGCCGCTACGAGATCGACGCCGTGCACTGGGACGACTACTTCTATCCGTACCCGGTGGCCGGACAGGTCTTCGCCGACGACGAGGCGTACGCCCGGTACGGCGGGGACTTCCCCGACAAGGCCTCCTGGCGGCGGAACAACACCGATCTGCTGGTCTCGGAGATGGCCGCGCGGATCAAGGAGACCAGGAAGCACACGGCGTTCGGCATCAGCCCCTTCGGGGTCTGGCGGAACATCGCCACCGACCCGGAGGGCTCGGACACCCGCGCCGGTGTCCAGACCTACGACGACCTGTACGCCGACACCCGGAAGTGGATCCGGGAGGGCTGGATCGACTACGTGATCCCCCAGCTGTACTGGAACATCGGGCTGCCGGCCGCCGACTACGCCAAGCTGGTGCCCTGGTGGGACGCGGTGGTACGGGACACGGGCGTCGGCCTCTACCTCGGCGAGGCGCTCTACAAGGCGGGCGATCCCGCCCAGCCCGCGGCCTGGCAGGACCCGCGGGAGCTCTCACGGCACCTGGCCCTGGCCCGCACCTGTCCCTCGGTCGGCGGTCACTGCTTCTTCTCCGCGAAGGAGGTCGCCGCAGACCCGATCGGGGCGATGACCACCGTGGTGGCCGACCACTACCCGACCGGGATCCGTCCGCCGAAGCAGGGCCTCGGCCTGTAGCAGGGACTTCAGCCGGTCCCCGGCTCCGGATGGTGGCGTACGACGGTGTCGGGGCCCGGCGACATCAGGGCCTCGTGACCGTCGTCGTCGAACTTCACCTTGTACGGGGGAGCGCCGTTCTCCCCCCGTACCTCGAGGACCTCCGCCGTGCGGTCGTGATGACCGACGGTCCGGCCGTGTACCAGCAGCTTGTCGCCCACGCTCGCCCTCATCAGGCTGACCTCCTCGCGACCGGGCTTGTCGTGTCCTGTGTGGCGCGGGACTCCTGTACTGCGCAGGGTCTCGCTCTGCCATTGTGACCCGTTTCGCCCGGATTCGTCGCGTCAGCTCTTCGCCCGCTGGGTGACCGCGATGCAGACCAGGACCGCCACCGCGGCGACCGGGGCGGCGAGCGGCAGGGTCTCGCCGAGGAGGAAGACCGACCAGAAGAGGGTGAGCAGCGGCTGGGCGAGCTGGAGCTGGCTGGCCTTGGGGATGCCGATCGCGGCCATGCCGCGGTACCAGACGTACAGGCCGAAGAAGGTGGAGCCGGCGGCGACCCAGACGAGGCCGATGACGCCGTGCGCGTTCAGGTGGACCGGCTCGATCGACAGCGTCACGGCCGAGGCGACCGCCATCAGCGGCAGGCAGAGGACCAGGGCCCAGCCGATGACCTGCCAGCCCGGCATGAGCGCGGCGAGCCGGCCGCCCTCGGTGTAGCCGGCCGCGCACACGAGGAGCGCGCCGAAGAGGTACAGGTCGCCCGTGGAGAACGAGCCGCCGCTCTGCTGGAGCGTGAAGCCAAGGACCACGACGGCGCCGGAGACGGCGGCGACCCAGAAGGTACGGGACGGGCGGCGCCCGGTCCTGATGGCGGCGAGGGTCGCCGTGGTGAGCGGCAGGAGGCCCACGACCACGGCGGCGTGCGAGGTGGTGGAGGTCTGCAGGGCCAGCGTGGTCAGGAGCGGGAAGCCGATGACGACGCCGCAGGCGACCACCGCGAGGCCCGCCCAGTGGCGGCGCTCGGGCAGCGGCACCCGGCCCGCGAGGAGGAAGACGCCGGCGATGAGCGCGGCGAGGGTGGAACGGACGGCCACCAGCGACCAGGGGCCGAAGCTCTCCAGGCCCCAGACCGTCGAGGGGAAGGTGAGCGAGAAGGAGATCACGCCGAGCCCGGCGAGCAGGGTGCCGCTGGTCCGGGGGGAGGGGACGGCGGGGGCGGCGCCGAGGGCCGAGACGGCCGGGGCGGTTCCGGCGGTCGAGACGGTGGAGGCGGCCGGGGCGGCGGCGGTGCCGGTGGTACCGGTCCGGGAGGATCCGGTAGCGGTGACCGCTATCGTGCTCGGGGCAGTAGCGCTATCCTGTGTTCTCATGCATGAGCGTAGCAGTGTCGCGGAACTGGCGAAATCCCTGCGGGCGGAACTAGACCGCTACTCTCCCGGCGGGAAACTGCCATCGAGTCGGGCGCTCGTCGAGCGCTACCACGTCTCCCCGGTCACCGTCACCCGGGCCCTCGCCCAGCTCGCCGCCGAGGGTCTCGTCGTCACCCGCCCCGGCGCCGGAGCCTTCCGCGCCGAACCGCGCACCGCCACCCCGGTCGCCGGGGACACCTCCTGGCAGGAGGTCGCCCTCAGCGCCGACGCCGCCACCGAACTCGTGCCCCGGGCCGTCGACGCCTCCGGCGTCCTCGTCACGCTCTCGGCGCCCCCGCCCGGCGTGATCGAGTTCAACGGCGGCTACCTCCACCCCTCCCTCCAGCCCGAGAGCGCCCTCGCCGCCGCCCTCGCACGGGCCGGCCGCCGCCCCGGAGCCTGGGGCAGACCGCCCACCGACGGCCTGCCCGAACTGCGCGAATGGTTCGCCCGCGAGATCGGCGGCAGCATCACCGCCGCCGACATCCTCGTCACCGCCGGCGGCCAGTCCGCGATCGCCACCGCCCTGCGCGCCCTCGCCTCGCCCGGCACCCCCGTCCTCGTCGAGTCGCCCACCTACCCCGGCATGCTCGCCGTCGCCCGCGCCGCCGGACTCCGCCCCGTCCCCGTGCCCGCCGACGCCGACGGAGTCCGCCCCGAACTCCTCGAAGCCGCCTTCCGCGCCACCGGCGCCCGCGTCTTCGTCTGCCAGCCGCTCTTCCACAACCCGACCGGGGCCACGCTGAGCCCCGAACGCCGCCGCGAGGTCGTCCGCATCGCCCGCGCCGCCGGGGCCTTCGTCGTCGAGGACGACTTCGCCCGCCGCCTGGTCCACGCCGACTCGGCGCCCCTGCCCGCGCCGCTCGTCGCCGACGACCCCGACGGCGTCGTCGTCCACGTCCGCTCCCTCACCAAGATCACCTCGGCGAGCCTCCGCGTCGGCGCCCTCGCCGCCCGCGGACCCGTCCTGGAACGACTGCGCGCCATCCAGGTCGTCGACAGCTTCTTCGTCCCCCGGCCCCTCCAGGAGGCCGCGCTCGAACTCGTCGGCTCCCCGGCCTGGCCCCGCCACCTCCGGGCCGTCGCCCAGGAGCTCAAGAGCCGCCGGGACGTCATGACCGGAGCCCTCGCCCTCCACCTCCCCGAACTCGCCCTGCCGCACATCCCCCACGGCGGCTACCAGCTCTGGCTGCGCCTCCCCGACACCCTCCCCGAGGCCTCCCTCCTCGCCGCCGCCCTGCGCGCCGGGGTCACCGCCGCCCCCGGCCGCCCCTACTTCTGCGCCGAGCCCCCCGCCGGCCACATCCGGCTGAGTTTCGCGGGTGTCGCGGGCCCCACGGAGATCGTCGAGGGCGTCCGCCGCCTGCGGACGGCGCTCGACGAGCTCACCGGCTGACCCCGGGGGCGGGGCCGCGCCCTCCACCGGCGCGGCCCTGCCCCGGTCCCTGGCCCCGGGCAAATTCGCCTGACAAGCTCCCGCGCCCCCTGGAAGCCTTCGCCCATGAGCGACAGCGCCACCACCGACACCCCCGGCGCCCCCGTCATGCACGGGGCGTACGAGATCTCAGCCGACCCGGCCCGCATCGACGCGGCTCGCGTCCACCACTGGCTCTCCACCGACGCGTACTGGGCCCTCGGCCGACCTCGGGAGAAGCAGGACCGGGCCATCGCCGGCTCGCTCAACCTCGGCGCCTACCACCGCGAGACCGGCGAGATGAGCGCCTACGCGCGCGTCGTCACCGACTACGCCACCTTCGCCTGGCTCTGCGACGTCTACGTCGACCGCCCGGCCCGCGGCACCGGCCTCGGCACCGCGCTCGTCACCGCCGTCCGCGACCACCTCGCCCCGTACGGACTGCGCCGCATCATGCTGGCCACCGCCGACGCGCACGGCGTGTACGAGAAGGTGGGTTTCACGCCACTGCAGAATCCGGACAAGTGGATGGCTCTCGGGCAGCAGTGAGCCCGGCCCCCTCGGGCCCCACCCCTTGACCCTTGACCAGCGGCGCCACCGGCCTCACGATCGCGGCCATGAGTCTTCGGGTGACGCTCGTCACGGCGGCACGCAGCTCCTCCCTGCTCGCCGAACGCTTCGACGACGACCGGCCGCTCGACGAGGCCGGCTGGTACGAGGTGCAGCAGGCCGCGCCCGCGCTCATCCCGCTCGGCGCGGCCGAACTGCGCTACTGCTCCCCGACCCCGCGCAGCCGCGCCACCGGCACCGCCCTCGGCTACGCGCCGCTCGCCCAGCCCGCCCTCCGCGACTGCGACATGGGCCGCTGGCGGGGCCTCACCCTCGCCGAGGTCGCCGCCCTCGAACCCGCCGCCGTCGACGCCTGGCTCACCGACGCCCGCACCGCCCCGCACGGCGGCGAACCGCTCCTCGCCTTCATCACCCGGATAGGGAACTGGCTCGACACCCGCCCCGCCGAGGACGGCTCCATCGTCGCCGTCGCCGAACCCTCCGTCGTACGGGCCGCCCTCGTGTACGCCCTGAAGGCACCGCCCGCCACCTACTGGAACGTCGACGTCCGCCCCCTCTCCACCGTCACCCTCACCGGCCGCCCCGGCCTCTGGCACCTCCAGCTCGCCACCGCCCCGTGCTGACGGCTCCCCGGGGGGCGCGCGAAGGTGGGGAACCGGGCCCCCGACCGGCTAGCCTGAGAGCACGATGAACCGTTTGAGCACGTCATGGGGCGCCTTCACGCTGACCCGCTACCCCGAGGACCCGCGCGACCAGCTCCGCGCCTGGGACGCGTCCGACGAGTACCTCCTCGGGCACCTCGCCGAGACCGGGACCGACCTCTCCGGCACCGTCGCCGTCCTCGGCGACCGCTGGGGAGCCCTCGTCACCGCGCTCCAGGCCGCGGGACCCCGCGAACTCGTCCAGATCACCGACTCGTACCTCGGCGGGCAGGCCACCCGGGCCAACCTCGCGCGCGCCGGGGCCGCCCCGGACGCCGTCCGGCTCCTCACCACCCAGGACCCGCCGCCCGAGCGGATCGACGTGCTCCTCGTCCGCGTCCCCAAGAGCCTCGCGCTCCTGGAGGACCAGCTCCACCGGCTCGCGCCCGCCGTCCACGAGGGCACCGTGATCGTCGGCACCGGCATGGTCAAGGACATCCACACGTCCACGCTCAAGCTCTTCGAGCGGATCCTCGGCCCCACCCGCACCTCCCTCGCGGTGAAGAAGGCCCGGCTGATCCACACCACCCCCGATCCCTCGCTCACGCCCGGACCAAACCCCTGGCCCCTCCGGTACGCACTCCCGCCGGACACCCCCGCGCCCGGACTCCCCGGCCTCACCGTCACCAACCACGCCGGCGTCTTCTGCGCCGACCGCCTCGACATCGGCACCCGCTTCTTCCTCGCGAACCTGCCGGGCGGACTCGGCCGGGCCCGCGTCGCCGACCTCGGCTGCGGCAACGGCGTCGTCGGCCTCGCCATCGCCCTCCACGAACCCGAGGCGGAACTGGTCTTCACCGACGAGTCGTACCCGGCGGTCGCCTCGGCCGAGGAGAACTTCCGCGCCCACCTGGGACCGGACCGCAAGGCCGAGTTCCTCGTCGGCGACGGGCTCACCGAGCTCGCCCCCGGCTCGATGGACCTCGTCCTCAACAACCCGCCGTTCCACAGCCACCAGGCCACCACCGACCGCACCGCCCGCCGGATGTTCGCGGACGCACGGCGCGCGCTGCGGCCCGGCGGCGAACTGTGGGTCATCGGCAACCGGCACCTCGGCTACCACGTCACCCTCCGGCGGATCTTCGGCAACAGCGAACTCGTCGCCAGCGACGCCAAGTTCGTGGTGCTGCGGGCGGTGCGCAAGGCGTAGCCCCGCCGGGCGCGCCGAGGAGGACGACGAACGGGTCGTCGACGGTTAGGAGTGGGCTCGGGCGGGTGTTCCGCGCATCAGTGATCATGCCTCCACGCTAGGACGCCCGGCCGCCGCCGGCTTCAGGGATCTCCCCGGCCCGGCACGGACTTGACCCTGACGCGCGGGTCAGGGTTTACGGTCCCGCCGACCCGACCGACCTCCTCCTGGAGCGCCCCCATGGCCACCCACCGCGAGATCCGGCTGCGCACCCGACCCGAGCGCGGCCTCCCGGCACCCGAGCACCTCGCCCTCGTCCACACCGCCCTGCCCGTCCCCGCCCCCGGCGAAGTCCTCGTCAGGAACCGCTGGTTCGCGGTCTCCGCCGCGCTGCGGACCCTCATCGGCGGCGGACTGAAGGGGGCTCCCCTCCCGCCCGTCGAGCCCGGCGACCCGCTCTTCGGCGCGGCCGTCGGGGAGGTCGTCTCCGCCCCGGACGGCAGCGGCCTGCGCCCCGGGGACCTCGTCTCCCACTGGCAGGGCTGGCGCGAGTACGCCGCCGTGTCCGCGGCCGGCTGCACGCCGCTCGGCGACACGCTGCCCGACCCGGTCGCCCACCTCTCCCAGGGCCGGACCGCGTACGCCGCCCTCACCCGCGGCACCGAGGTACGCGCCGGGGACACGGTGCTCGTCACCGGCGGGGCCGGCGCCGTCGGCACGATGGCCGGGCAGATCGCCCGGCTCCTCGGCGCGGGCCGGGTGATCGGAAGCACCGGCTCACCGGCGAAGGCCGAGCGGCTCGTCACCGAACTCGGCTACGACGCGGCCGTCGTCCGGGGCGCCCCCACGCCCTTCGCCGCGCAACTCGCCGAGGCCGCGCCCGAGGGCGTCGACGTCCTCCTCGACACGGTCGGCGGCGAGCAGCTGAGCGCGGCGGTCGCCGCCGCCCGGCCCGGCGCTCGGGCCGTCCTCGTCGGCGCCCTGTCCGGCCAGCTCGATCCGGAGGGGACCGGCGCCACCGCGCGCGTGGAGCTCGATTCGTACCCGCTCGTCCTCAAGCGGGTCTCCCTGCGCGGCTTCAGTCCGCTCGACCACCCGGAGACCGAGGCCGAGTGGCGGGGCAGGTTCGGCGACTGGCTGCGCGCCGGGGAGATCACCTTCCCGCACGTCAGGGTGGCGGGCATGGACCGGGCCGCCGAGGCGTTGCGGGAGGTGATGGAGGGACGGCATCTCGGCGCGGTCGTGGTCGAGTTGCCATAACGGCGACGGCGACGGCGACGGCGACGACGACGGCGACGGGGACTGGGCGGCGAGGTGGACCGTGACGGCGACGGTCACGGCCCCCGGTGGCGGCCGTCCCCGCGACGAAGGGCGGACGGCATGCGGATCGGTGACGCGGCGGCAGCGGCGGGGACCACACCCCGGGCCCTGCGCCTCTACGAGCAGCGCGGTCTCCTCCCGCCACCGGACCGCACCCTCACCGGCCAGCGGCGCTACGGCCCGGACGACGTGGCACGCGTCCGGGTCGTGCGGGAACTCCTCGCCCTCGGCCTGACGATCGAGGACGTACGCGCGTGCGTGGACCGCCTTCCGCTCCTCGACGTGGACGCGATCCGCTCCCGCCGGGTCCCCGAGGGGGTCTGTGTGCGGGCGTCCCCGGTCGTGAGCCGCCGGCTCGCGGCCCTCGACGCGGAGATCGCCCGCCTCACGCGCCAGCGCGACGAACTGGCGGCCCGTTCGGCCCCGCCGCCGCACCCGGAGACCCCCGCCGCCGCGACCGGCTGACGGGCACTCACGCCAGGGCGACCAGCTCCCGGTACTCCGCGCTCCACAGGTCCTCGTCGGCGTCCGGGAGCAGCAGGACCCGCTCAGGGCGCAGCGCTTCGATCGCGCCCTCGTCGTGCGTGACCATCACGATCGCGCCCGGATAGGTGCCCACGGCTGCCAGGACCTCGTCGCGCGAGGCGGGATCCAGGTTGTTGGTGGGCTCGTCCAGGAGCAGCACGTTCGCACCGGAGTGGACCAGGGCGGCCAGCGCGAGCCGCGTCTTCTCGCCGCCCGAGAGCACCCCGGCCGGCTTGTCGGCGTCGTCGCCCCGGAACAGGAAGGCGCCGAGCACGGCCCGTACCTCACCGTCCGTCAGGTGTGGTGCGGCCGCCGCGAGGTTCTCCCGGACCGTGCGCTCCGGGTCGAGCGTCTCGTGCTCCTGGGCGAAGTAGCCGAGCCGCAGCCCGTGCCCGTGGACGACCCGCCCCGCGTCGGGGGCCTCCTGTCCGGCGAGGAGCCGCAGCAGGGTGGTCTTGCCGGCGCCGTTGAGTCCGAGGACGACGAGGCGGCTGCCCCGGTCGACGGCCAGGTCCACCCCGTCGAGCACCGGCCGCTCCCCGTACGCCTTGGTGAGCGACACCGCACCGAGCGGCGTCCGGCCGCAGGGGGCGGGTTCGGGCAGCCGGATGCGGGCGACCCGCTCGGCCTGCCGTGCCGGGTCGAGGCCGGCGAGCATCCGGTCGGCCCGGCGGGCCATGCTGCGGGCGGTCGTCGCCGTCGCCACGCGGGACTTCATGCGGTCCGCCTGCGCGTGCAGGGCGGCCGCCTTCCGTTCGGCGTTGGCGCGCTCGCGCACCCGGCGCCGCTCGTCGGCGTCCCGCTGGGCGAGGTACGCCTCCCAGCCGGTGTTGTGGACGTCCAGCGCGGCCCGCTGCGGGTCGAGGTGGAAGACCCGGTTCACGGTGTCGGCCAGGAGCCGCACGTCGTGGCTGATCAGCACGAGTCCGCCCCGGTGGGCGGCCAGGTGGCCGCGCAGCCAGCCGATCGAGTCGGCGTCCAGGTGGTTGGTCGGCTCGTCGAGCAGCAGCGTGCCGTCCCGGCCGTGACCGGCGAAGAGGATCCGGGCCAGCTCGACCCGGCGCTTCTGGCCGCCGGACAGCCGGCCGACGGGCCGGTCCATGAGCTCATCGGGCAGGCCGAGGCCGGCGGCGACCCGGGCGGCCTCGGCCTCCGCCGCGTACCCGCCGCCGGCCTCGAAGGTGGTCTCGGCCGCGTCGTACGCGGCGAGCGCCCGCGCGTCGGGCGCCTCGCCGAGCCGCCGGGCGGCCTCCGCGAGCCGCCGGACCGCCCGGTCGAGGCCGCGCGCGGAGAGGATCCGGTCGGTGACGGTCACGGCGGGGTCGGCGGCCCGGGAGTCCTGGGCGAGATGGCCGACGGAGCCGGTACGGGTGACGGTGCCGGCGGCCGGGGCACGCAGCCCGGCCAGGGTGTCGAGGAGGGTGGTCTTGCCGGCGCCGTTGCGGCCGACCAGGCCGACGCGGTCGCCGGGGGCGATGTGGCAGGTGACGCCGGACAGCAGGAGCCGGGCGCCGACGCGCACGTCGGCACCACGAACGGTGATCATGGGATGACGCTCCGAACAGGCTTGAGGACACACGGGTGGCGTGAGTGCGGGTCCTCAGCTAGGAGATTCGGGGCGTAGACATGCCGTCGAGGCTAACGGAGCCGACCGTCGACCGCAGCGGAATTTCGCCCGGCCCGCGCCTCAGGAGTCGGGAAACGCCAGGTCGAGACCGCGCACCCGGTCCTCCCCTGTGGTGAGCGAGAGGGCGACGATCCGGTCCCGCCGGAGCGTGGCCGCGAACGCCGAGACCGGACGGCCCGAGGCGAACCCGACCGCGCCGACGGCCCCGTCGACCAGCGCCGGCCGGGACACGTCCGCGCGCCGCGCGAAGGCGACGGCCGTCTCGGCGACCGCGGCGACCCCGTGCACCGGGCCGCCCTCGGCGTACGCGACGACCTCGGGATCGAGGACCGCCACCAGCAGGCGGACGTCCCGCGTGCGTACGGCCGCGAGGAAGCGGTCCACCACCGCGCGCTGCCGCCCCTCCTCACCCTCGGTACGGGCCGCCCCACCGCCCCGGATCCGCTCCCGCGCCCGCCCGGCCAGCCGAGCCGCCGCCTCGGGCGAGCCGCCGACGATCCGCGCGGTCTCGTCCGCCGGCAGCCCGAACACGTCGTGCAGGACATAGGCGAGCCGCTCCTCGCCCCCGAGTCTCTCCAGCATCACGAGCAGGGCCAGCCACAGGGACCCGACCCCGGCCTCCTCCGACGCGGGCACCCCGCCGCCGAAACTCCCGGCCCCGGCACGGCGCCCCTCGCCCCCGCGCTCCTGGAGCCTGCGCACGCAGGCCTCGCCGACGGCCGCCGTGAGCCACGCCCGTACCGTCGCGTCGTCGTCCTGCCGGAGCCCCGCCCGAGCCGCCGCGAGCGCCTCCTCGGCCTCCGCCGGCGACCCCGTGATCCGCAGGGCGACGGCCCGCAACTGCTCCTCGTGGGCGTCGAACCGCCCGGTCAGGGCGGTCAGAAACGTGTCCTCGTGCATGGCGCCTCACTCCTCGTCGGTTCCCTCACCGCGTTGACGAGAGGACCCGCCCGGATGTGACAGCACCTCCGCGCCGACCTCCGCGGCCCTCACCGCGTCCAGGACGATCAGGACCCCACGAGCCCCCCGACCAGCGAAAAGGCCGGTCCGACACCAAGGTGTCGAACCGGCCTTCCGTAGGTGGGGCGTCGTGCGTCAGTCCGTGCCGGACTCCATCGCGGCCCGGTCCAGCATCTCCTCCTCGCCGGAGACCTCGCCGCGGGAGGCGATGGCCTCGGCGCCGCCCTCGGGCAGCTGCGTCATGGTGCCGATCAGGCCGGCCGCGGCCGCCTGGGCGGCGCCGATGGCGGGGCTGCCGGTGCCGATCAGGCCGAGGCCGGCGTACTGCTCCAGCTTGGCGCGCGAGTCGGCGATGTCGAGGTTGCGCATGGTGAGCTGGCCGATCCGGTCCACCGGGCCGAAGGCCGAGTCCTCGGTGCGCTCCATGGACAGCTTGTCCGGGTGGTAGCTGAACGCCGGGCCCGTGGTGTCGAGGATCGAGTAGTCCTCGCCGCGCCGCAGCCGCAGCGTGACCTCGCCGGTGACGGCCGCGCCGACCCAGCGCTGGAGCGACTCGCGGACCATGAGGGCCTGCGGGTCCAGCCACCGGCCCTCGTACATGAGGCGGCCGAGGCGCCGGCCCTCGTTGTGGTACTGGGCGAGGGTGTCCTCGTTGTGGATGGCGTTGACCAGGCGCTCGTACGCGGCGTGCAGCAGCGCCATGCCCGGGGCCTCGTAGATGCCGCGGCTCTTGGCCTCGATGATCCGGTTCTCGATCTGGTCGGACATGCCCATGCCGTGGCGGCCGCCGATGGCGTTGGCCTCCATGACCAGGTCGACGGCGGAGTGGAACTCCTTGCCGTTGATCGTCACCGGGCGGCCCTGCTCGAAGCCGATCGTGACGTCCTCGGTGGCGATCTCGACCGACGGGTCCCAGAACTTCACACCCATGATCGGGTCGACGGTCTCGACGCCCGTGTCCAGGTGCTCCAGCGTCTTGGCCTCGTGGGTGGCGCCCCAGATGTTGGCGTCGGTGGAGTACGCCTTCTCGGTGCTGTCCCGGTAGGGGAGGTCGTGGGCGAGCAGCCACTCCGACATCTCCTTGCGGCCGCCGAGCTCGGTCACGAAGTCCGCGTCCAGCCAGGGCTTGTAGATCCGCAGGTGGGGGTTGGCGAGCAGGCCGTAGCGGTAGAACCGCTCGATGTCGTTGCCCTTGAAGGTCGAGCCGTCGCCCCAGATCTGGACGTTGTCCTCGAGCATCGCCCGGACGAGGAGCGTGCCGGTGACGGCGCGGCCGAGCGGGGTGGTGTTGAAGTAGGCGCGGCCGCCGGAGCGGATGTGGAACGCGCCGCAGGTGAGCGCGGCCAGGCCTTCCTCGACCAGCGCGGCGCGGCAGTCGACCAGGCGCGCGATCTCGGCACCGTAGGTCTTCGCGCGGCCGGGCACCGAGGCGATGTCGGGCTCGTCGTACTGGCCGATGTCGGCGGTGTAGGTGCACGGGATGGCGCCCTTGTCGCGCATCCATGCGACGGCGACGGACGTGTCGAGGCCGCCGGAGAAGGCGATGCCGACGCGCTCGCCGGCGGGCAGGGAGGTGAGGACCTTGGACATAGGAAGAGTATGCATCATCGCGCATGGTCATGCAAAGGCTGGGTTTCTGGCGACGGCTCGCAGGGGCTTCCCGGGGGGCCTGGGCGGCTCGTCGGCTCTGCCGTCAGAGGCCGGGAACGCCCGCCCGGTCCCGTCGGCTCGGCCGCCAGAGGCCGGGAACGCCCGCCCGGTCCCGTCGGCTCGGCCGCCAGAGGCCGGGAACGCCCGCCAGGTCCCGTCGGCTCGGCCGTCAGAGGCCGGGTACGCCCGCCCGGTCGAGCAGCGCCCGCATCTCCGTGACCGGCAGCGCGGGATTGCAGGCCGCGGCCGCGCCCACATTCGGATCGTCCAACAGTTCCACCAGCCGGGCCACCGGAAGCCGCCGATCGAGCGCGGCCGCCTGCCGCACCCGCGCCGCCGGGTCCCGGCTCAACCGCTCGACCAGCGCGGACGTCGCGTCCGGATCGCGCAGGGCCAGCGCGCGGGCCTCCGGCTCCGGCGCGTCCGCGAACCGCGCCGCGAGCCCCGCCGCCGGGAACCGCGGCCGGGAGACCAGGGAGCCGACGGCCCGGTGGGTGCCGTTCAGGTACAGATCGAGCAGCAGCTCCGGCGGCGCCATCGGGTGGTGCTCGGCGAGCAGCAGCCGTACGGCGAAGTCCTCGTCCCCCGCCAGCGGCTCCACGCAGTCCTCGGGCAGCCCGGGGCACACCGCGGCGCTGCGCCGCAGCCAGGTGTGCGCGGACCTCGCGCACCGGCGCAGGACGTCCGGGTCCTCGCGCGCGTCCCACACCCACCGCAGGGTGTCGAGCCGGTCCTCGGGGCCGACCTCCCAGTCGATCGCGGCCCGCTCCTCCTCCGACAGCTCGGGTCGGGCGGAGACCATGAGCCGCACGGCGGGGTCCTCGTGGGCGGCGAGCCCCGCCGCCAGGTCGGCGGGAAACGTCGGGTTCCGTACGAGCTGCGCGAGCCGCGTCCCCTCGGCGAGCAGGCGTTCGGCCAGGGCCCGCCCGAGCCGGCCCCGCTCCAGCACGTCCCCGACCCGCCAGTCGTCCGCGAGCGACTCCACGAGCTCGGCCGTGCGCTCCTCGTCCTCGTGCATGACCTGCAGGGACGCGGCCGTGCGCACCGCCGGGTCCGGGTCCGCGAGGAGCGCGGCACGCACGTCGTCGGTGAGCTCGTTCCAGACGCGGCGGCAGGCGGCCAGCCGGAACAGCGGGTCCGCGTGACCGGCGAGCGGTACGAGCACGTGCGCCGGCGCACCGGCCGATTCCAGGGTCTCGTACCGGACCACCTCGCGCTCGTGGGTCAGCAGCCGCTCGTACGCCGCGTCGGGCAGCGGCGGCACCGGGCTGCGGTACGGGGTCGGGCCGACGGCGACCAGCATGGCGTCCGACGCCGGGCCGTCGAGGAGGCGGGCGCGCAGTCCGGGGTCGGCCGCCGCGCTCCCCGCGAGCCGGGCCCGCACCCGGCGCTCGGGGTGGTGGAGCATGGCCTCGGCGACGCTGTCGGGCAGTGACGTGCGCCAGGAAAGGCGATACGCGATCCAGTCGTCGCCGTCGTAGTCCGCGAGGAGCCGCAGCAGGACGTCGGCCGGAGCCGCCGGATTGCTCGCGAGCCCGTCCACCGCGTGATGTGTCGTCGCCATGAGATCCCCCGTTCACCGCTCCCGTACGTCCCGCAGGAGGTTACGTGTGGACGGTGGGGTCAGTACGGGCCGCCCCGGAACAGCAGGCTGCCGTGGTGGCGCGGCCGGTCGCCGCGCTCGTGGGCCGCGTCGGAGCGGTCGGCGGGGGCCGAACGCCCGGCGAGGGCCCGGAGGGTCTCCAGGCCGGCCAGGACCTCGTCGCGGTGGGCGGCGGACTTCATCCAGGCCGGCAGCCGGGCGAACATCCCCAGCGTCGGGGAGGCGTGGCGGATGCGCAGCCGGGCGCCGACGTACGCGGCGAGCGCGTCGACGTGCTCCTCGTCGTAGGCCCAGAGGATCCGGCCGGCGCAGCGGGTCTGGAGCCAGAGCGGCCGCCGGAAGAAGGGGTCCTCGGTGCCGCCGGGCACCACCCCGACCAGGGTGTTGCCCCGCTGCTCGGCCGCCCATTCGGCGACCGCGCCGCAGCCGCCGCAGGTGAGGCGGCGGGGCTCGAAGAGCGGATTTCCCCGCTCCGGCAGGCCGGGCCGGGGCGTGACGAGCGCGCGGCCGCCGCACCCCGGGCAGACGACGAGCACCCGTCGGGTGAACCCGGCGAGCCAGATGCCTCGGTCGTGGTGACGGACCGGTCCGGAATGTGCGGGCTCGGTACTCATGGGGGACACCCTGTCAGGGCCGTGCCGCGCCGGGCGACCGGATATGTGGTGCGCTGAAAGGTGGGCCTTTCGTCCGTGCGGCCGCCCGGACCACGTCGTTGCATAAAAGTTCGGCGAGACGTATAGTCATGCCATCCATGAGGAGGGTTTCGATGACGGTACGAGTAGCAGTGGCGGGTGCGAGCGGATACGCGGGCGGAGAGCTCCTGCGTCTCCTCGTCGCCCACCCCCACGTGGAGATCGGGACACTGACCGGCCACTCCAACGCCGGCCAGCGACTCGGGGCCCTCCAGCCCCACCTGCTCCCGCTCGCCGACCGCGTCCTCGCGCCCACCACCGCCGAGGAGCTCGCCGGCCACGACGTGGTCTTCCTCGCGCTGCCGCACGGCCAGTCCGCCGCCGTCGCCGAGCAGCTCGGACCGGACGTCCTCGTCATCGACATGGGCGCCGACTTCCGCCTCAAGGACCCGGCCGACTGGGAGACGTACTACGGCTCCCCGCACGCCGGCACCTGGCCCTACGGCCTCCCCGAACTCCCCGGCGCCCGCGCCGCCCTGGAGGGCTCCAAGCGCGTCGCCGTCCCCGGCTGCTACCCCACCGCCGTCTCGCTCGCGCTCTTCCCGGCGTACGCGGAGGGGCTCGCCGAGCCCGAGGCCGTGATCGTCGCCGCCTCCGGCACCTCCGGCGCGGGCAAGGCAGCCAAGCCGCACCTGCTCGGCAGCGAGGTCATGGGCAACATGTCCCCGTACGGCGTCGGAGGCGGCCACCGCCACACGCCCGAGATGATCCAGAACCTCAGCGGACCGGCGGGGGAGCGGGTCACCGTCTCCTTCACGCCCACCCTGGCACCGATGCCCCGCGGCATCCTCGCCACCTGCACCGCGACCGCGAAGCCCGGCGTCACCGCCGAGACCGTGCGGGCCGCGTACGAGAAGGCCTACGCGGACGAGCCCTTCGTCCACCTGCTCCCCGAGGGGCAGTGGCCGGCCACGTCGTCCGTCTACGGTTCCAACGCCGTTCAGGTGCAGGTCGCGTACGACGCCAACGCGAACCGGATCATCGCCATCAGCGCCATCGACAACCTCACCAAGGGCACCGCCGGCGGCGCGGTGCAGAGCATGAACATCGCCCTCGGGCTTCCCGAGGCCACCGGACTCTCCACGATTGGAGTCGCTCCATGAGCGTCACCGCAGCGAAGGGATTCACGGCAGCGGGCATCGCCGCCGGGATCAAGGCGAACGGCAACCCGGACCTGGCCCTCGTGGTCAACACCGGGCCCCGCCGCGCCGCCGCGGGAGTCTTCACCTCCAACCGCGTCAAGGCCGCACCCGTCCTCTGGTCCCAGCAGGTCCTCGCCGACGGCGAACTCACCGCGGTCGTCCTCAACTCCGGCGGCGCCAACGCCTGCACCGGACCCCAGGGCTTCCAGGACACCCACGCCACCGCCGAGAAGGTCGCGGAGGTCCTGGACATCGGCGCCGGCGAGGTCGCCGTCGCCTCCACCGGCCTCATCGGCGTCCTGCTCCCCATGGACAAGCTGCTCCCCGGCGTCGAGACGGCCGCCGCCGAACTCTCCGAGCACGGCGGCGAGAAGGCCGCCATCGCCATCAAGACCACCGACACCGTCCACAAGACCGCCGTGGTCACCAAGGACGGCTGGACCGTCGGCGGCATGGCCAAGGGCGCGGGCATGCTCGCCCCCGGCCTCGCCACCATGCTCGTCGTCCTCACCACCGACGCGGACGTCGACGCCAAGGGCCTCGACGCCGCCCTGCGGACCGCCACCCGGCTCACCTTCGACCGGGTCGACTCCGACGGCTGCATGTCCACCAACGACACCGTCCTCCTCCTCGCCTCCGGCGCCGCCGGAGTCACCCCCGGGCAGGACGAGTTCGCCGAGGCCGTACGGGCCGTCTGCGACGACCTCGCCCGCCAGCTCATCGGCGACGCCGAGGGCGCCAGCAAGGACATCCGCATCGAGGTGATCAACGCCGCCACCGAGGACGACGCCGTCGAGGTGGGCCGCTCCATCGCCCGCAACAACCTCCTCAAGTGCGCCATCCACGGCGAGGACCCCAACTGGGGCCGGGTGCTCTCCGCCATCGGCACCACGCGGGCCGCCTTCGAGGCCGACCGGCTCAACGTCGCCATCAACGGCGTCTGGGTCTGCAAGAACGGCTCCGTCGGCGAGGACCGCGACCTGGTCGACATGCGCTACCGGGAGGTCACCATCACGGCCGACCTCGCCGCCGGCACCGAGTCCGCCGTCATCTGGGCGAACGACCTCACCGCCGACTACGTCCACGAGAACAGCGCGTACTCGTCATGACCAACACCGCGCGGAAACACACCGCCCTCCCGAAGGCCCAGACCTTGATCGAGGCCCTGCCCTGGCTCACCCGCCACCACGGCAAGACCGTCGTCATCAAGTTCGGCGGCAACGCCATGATCGACGACGACCTCAAGGCCGCCTTCGCCCAGGACATCGTCTTCCTGCACCACGCCGGCCTCAAGCCGGTCGTCGTGCACGGCGGCGGCCCCCAGATCAACGCCGCCCTCGACCAGGCCGGCCTGGTCAGCGAGTTCAAGGCGGGCCTGCGGGTGACCACCCCCGAGGCGATGGACGTCGTCCGGATGGTGCTCGCCGGCCAGGTCCAGCGCGAGCTCGTCGGCCTGCTCAACCAGCACGGCCCCCTCGCCATCGGCCTCACCGGCGAGGACGCCCACACCATGACCGCCACCAAGCACCAGCCGGTGATCAACGGAGAGACGATCGACATCGGCCGCGTCGGCGAGATCACCGCCATCGACACCGGCGCCATCAAGGCGCTCCTGGAGGACCGCCGGATCCCGGTCATCTCCTCCATCGCCCGCTCCCAGGACGACGGACATGTCTACAACGTCAATGCTGATACGGCGGCTGCGGCACTCGCTGCGGCGCTGGGTGCCGAGACCCTGATGGTCCTGACCGACGTCGAGGGCCTCTACGAGGACTGGCCGAACAGCGACGAGGTCATCAGCAGGCTCACCGCGAGCCAGCTGGAGAAGCTGCTGCCCGAGCTCTCCAGCGGCATGGTCCCCAAGATGGAGGGCTGCCTGCACGCCGTACGGAACGGGGTCACCACGGCCCGCGTCATCGACGGCCGGGTCCCGCACTCCATCCTGCTGGAGATCTTCACGGACGAGGGCATCGGCACGATGGTCGTGCCGGACGGACAGGGGGACTGATGACCGGCAACACCGAGCTGACCCAGCGGTGGCAGGGCTCGCTCATGAACAACTACGGCACCCCCCGGCTGCCGCTCGTCCGCGGTGAGGGCGCCAAGGTCTGGGACGCCGACGGCAAGGAGTACCTGGACTTCGTCGGCGGCATCGCCGTCAACGCCCTCGGCCACGCCCACCCGGCGATCGTCGAGGCCGTGTCGCGGCAGATCGCGTCCCTCGGCCACGTCTCCAACCTCTTCGTCGCCGAACCGCCCGTCGCCCTCGCCGAGCGGCTCCTGAGCCTCTTCGGACGCCCCGGCAAGGTCTTCTTCTGCAACTCCGGCGCCGAGGCCAACGAGGCCGCGTTCAAGATCGGCCGGCTCACCGGCCGCTCCCACATGGTCGCCACCGACGGCGGCTTCCACGGCCGGACCATGGGCTCCCTCGCGCTCACCGGCCAGCCCGGCAAGCAGACCCCGTTCCTGCCGCTCCCCGGCGACGTCACCCACGTGCCGTACGGGGACGTGGAGGCGCTGCGGGCCGCGGTCACCGAGGACACCGCCTTCGTCGTCATCGAGCCCATCCAGGGCGAGAACGGCGTCGTCGTCCCGCCCGCCGGCTACCTGAAGGCGGCCCGCGAGATCACCCGCGCCACCGGCACCCTCCTCGTCCTCGACGAGGTGCAGACCGGCATCGGCCGCTGCGGCCACTGGTTCGAGCACCAGGCCCACGAGGGCGTCGAGCCCGACGTCGTCACCCTCGCCAAGGGCCTCGGCGGCGGCCTCCCGCTCGGCGCGACCGTCGCCTTCGGCGAGGCCGCGGAGCTCTTCGCGCCCGGCCACCACGGCACCACCTTCGGCGGCAACCCGGTCGCCTGCGCCGCCGGACTCGCCGTCCTGGACACCCTCGGAGCCGACGCGGCCCTCGACCACGTGAAGGCGGTCGGGGAGCGGCTGCGCCAGGGAATCGAGGGTCTGGGCCACCCGCTGGTCTCCCACGTCCGTGGTGCGGGCCTCCTGCTGGGTATCGTGCTCACCGGGCCCCTCGCACCCCAGGTGCAGCAGGCGGCCCAGGACGCCGGCCTCCTGGTGAACGCGCCCGCGCCCGACGTCGTACGGATCATGCCTCCGCTGGTCCTCACCGACGCCGAGGCGGACGCCTTCCTCCAGGCGCTGCCCGGAGTCCTGGACGAGGCGAACGGGCAAGGACGAACCGGAGAATGAGACGACGATGACCGACGCGCAGGAGAACGAGCACGGAGGGCCGTCCGTTCCGCAGACCCGCACCGCACGCCACCGCAGGATCGTCGACATCCTCAACCGGCAGCCGGTGCGCTCGCAGAGCCAGCTCGCCAAGCTGCTCGCGGACGACGGGCTGAGCGTCACCCAGGCGACGCTCAGCCGCGACCTCGACGAGCTCGGCGCGGTGAAGATCCGCAACACGGGCGGCGAGCTGATCTACGCCGTGCCCAGCGAGGGCGGCTTCCGCACCCCGCAGGCGCCGCTCGGCGAGTCCGCGAAGGAGGAGCGCATGCGGCGCCTCTCCGGCGAACTGCTGATCTCCGCCGAGGCCTCCGCCAACCTGGTGGTGCTGCGGACCCCGCCGGGCGCCGCCCAGTTCCTCGCGTCGGCCATCGACCAGGCCGAACTCCACGCCATCCTCGGCACCATCGCGGGTGACGACACGCTGCTGCTCATCAGCCGCGACCCGGTCGGCGGCCAGGCGCTCGCCGACCACCTGCTGAAACTGGCCCAGAAGTAGGTCAGTACCCCGTGATCGCCGTCGGACCGCCCCGCGTTCCGACGGCGATGTGCGGTCGGCGCGCGGGATCCGCCCAGGCGAGGACCGCGCGCATCGCGTCTTCCGGCACGGAGACGCAACCGGCGGTCGCCCCGCGCCCGTTGACGTGCAGGAAGATCCCGGCCCCGCGCCCGCGCACCGGACGCTCGTAGTTGAAGCCGATGACGAGCGCGTACGCGTACTGCGTGCCGTACGAGGCGAGACGCTCGGCCTCCTCCGCCCGGCAGTCCCGGGGCAGCCCCTCGACCCACCGCCCGCCGCGCCGGTCCCACCAAGTCAGCGTGCCCGTGGTGGAGTCCGTGTCCGAGGCCTCGGCCGTGATCAGCTGGGAGCCCCCGCCGGTGTCGGCCATCCGCTCGGGCAGCGGTACGCGCGCGGGTGCGGGGGCGGAGCCGAGGGACAGCAGGGCGGCGCCGAGGACGAGCAGAGTACGCATGGCCGCGACGCTAGGACCGTACGAGACTCCTCGCCTCTCGTGCGGGGCTATTCGGCGGGCAGCGGCGGCAGCGGGAGCGGCAGCGCGGGCAGCCCGTCGAGGCTGCTGGCGATGTGGTCCTTCCGCTCGCAGTACGCGTTGAACTCCTCGTCCGTCTTCCGGTTGAAGTACTCGGCGTGCAGCGACCGGTCCTCCTGGTACTCCATCAGCGGGACGGCGAACCCACAGGCGTCGCTGACCCGCCGGGCGTGCACGAGGACGATCGCCCGCGCGCTGCCCTGCCCCTCGACGGCCTCGGCGGGGAACCGCGCGAACAGCTCGCCCCACCGCGGATCGTCCCGCAGCACGGCCTCGCCCGTGCCGTGCACCCGCACGACGGTCGGCGGCCCCGAGAACGCGGTCCACATCAGCGTGATCCGCCCGTTCCCCGGCTCCCGCAGGTGCGCGATCGTCTCGGCGCTGCTGCCGCCGAAGTCGACGTAGGCGAGGGTCAGTTCGTCGAGCACGACGAGCGTTCCCTTGCGCCCCTTGGGGGAGAGGTTGACGTGACCGTCGCCGGAGAGGGGAGCGGTCGCGGTGAAGAACACCGGCTGCTCCTCGATGAAGGCCCGAAGCCGCCCATCGATGTGCTCATACGTTTTTCCCATGGTGTTGATTATCGAGGCGTCGGGGGCGCGCCGACGTCCTGTCTCAGCAGCCGGTACTGCTCGCTGGTGTCCATCAGCAGCTCGTGACTGCCCGAGGCGACGACCCGGCCGCCGTCCATCACCACGATGAGGTCCGCGGCCCGGACCGTCGAGAACCGGTGCGCGATGACGAGCAGCGCGCAGTCGGCCGCGACCAGCCGCAACGACCGGCGCAGCGCCTCCTCGTTGACGGCGTCGAGATGGGCCGTCGGCTCGTCGAGCAGGAGCAGACCCGGCCGGGTGAGCAGTGAGCGGGCGATCGCGATCCGCTGCCGCTCGCCCCCCGACAGACCCGAGCCGTGCTCGCCCACCTCGGTGTCGAGACCCTGCGGCAGCCGGGCCACCAGATCGGCCAGCTGCGCCAGCTCGACCACCCGTCGCAGCTCCTCGGTGCCGGCGTCGGGGGCCGCGTACAGCAGGTTCTCCCGCAGGGTCCCGTGCAGCACCGGCGCCTGCTGTTCGACGAGGCCCAGGCGCCCGCGGTGCTCGGCGCGGCTCAGCCCCGCGACGTCACGGCCCCCGAAGAGGATCGTGCCGCGATCCGGATCGTAGAACCGCTCGGTGAGCGCGAACACGGTCGACTTGCCGACCCCGGAGCTGCCGATCAGCGCCACGTGCCCGCGCGGCGGCACCTGGAACGAGACCCCGCGCAGGACCGGGAGTCCGGGCCGGTAGCCGAACCAGACGTCCCGGAACTCCAGGGCCGGCGGCCGGCGCCCGTTCCCCGACCGCCGCGCCGCCGCCACCTCGGCACCGGACCGTACGCCCGGCCGCTCGACGGGCAGGTCCAGGATCTCGGTGATGCGCCGCAGCGCGCCGAGCCCCTGCCGCAGCGTGCTCGCCGCCTGGAACACCGCACCCAGCGGCCCGACCAGATACAGCATGTACAGCAGGAAGGCGGCCAGATCGGCGAACGAGGCGCCCTGCCCGGCGACCCGCAGCCCGCCGACCACCAGGACGAGCAGGAAAGAGCCGTGCACGCTGAGCACGATCGCCGGCGCCACCACCGCGTCCAGGCGGCCCACCCGTACGCCCTCCGCACAAGCCGCCCTGGCCCGCGCGCCGATCCGCTCCGCCTCCCGTGCCTCGGCCCGCGAGGCCCGGACCGTACGGATCGCGGACAGCGCACGCTCCAGCTCCGCCGTCATCTCACCGGTGGCCCGCTGGGCGCCCAGGGAGGCCGACTCGATGCCGCGCAGCACCAGCGAGACGATCAGCGTCCCGCAGGCCACCGTGGCCACGACGATCAGGAACAGCACCCAGTCGAGCCAGAGCATCACGGCCGCGACCCCCACGAGCCCGATCCCGCCGCTGACCGTGTCGGTGAACCCCTCGGCGACGAGCAGCCGCAGCGCCGTGCCGTCCGCCGTGGTGCGCGAGAGCAGATCGCCGATCCGGTGCCGGTCGTACGTGGCCATGGGCAGCCGCAGCAGATGGCCGACGAGGTCGAGGCGGACGCCCAGCACGACCCCCTCGCCGGTGCGCGTGAGCACGTACTGGGCCAGGCACTGCACGGCGGCCTGCGCCAGGAAGAGCGCGGTGAGCAGGGCGGCACCGGAGGCCACGGCCTCCCCCGCACCCGCGGCCTCGATCAGGTTCCTGACCACGAGGGGCTGGGCGAGCCCCAGGCCCGAGGCGACCACCGTCAACGCGACGGCGAGGGAGATCTGCCGGCCGTGGCCGTGCAGGACCCGGAGGATCTCCCGCCATCCGGAGCGCCCGCCCCGGGAGCCGCCCGTCATGGATCCGGCACCGTGAAGAAGGCCCGGAAGTAGTCCGGCGGGTGCTTCTCGCCGACGGGCCGGCCCTCGGCCTCGACCCAGGCGTGCGCCCCGAACGGCGGCAGCCGCCGCACGCCCACACACCAGGTCGGCCAGCTGCCGCCGGAGCGGCACAGGAGGGCGGTCGCCAGGGACAGGGGCAGGCACGCCTCGGGACGGCCGCACCGCGGACTGGCCGCGGTCACCGCCTCCCGGGCCGCGGAGGCCTCCGCGTAGCCCGCGGGCCGGGCGCCTCGGCTGAGCCGGCCGAGCACGGTACGCAGCCGGGCGGGGGAGAGGCGGGCGAGCAGCCGGGCGAGGCCGACCGCCGCGAGGGCGCGGGCGGGACGCCTCGTGCGCACCGCGCGGCGGCTCACGATCCGCCCCTCTCGGCGCCGCCCCTCCCCACGTCCCGCGGCTGCTCGTGCACCGCGACGACGAGTCCGGCGGCGAGCAGGGCCGTCACCAGCTCCTGCACGTCGTGGTGGGCGCTCTCGGCGTCGACCTCGTACTCGGCGGTCAGCTGCGTCACGGCCTCTTCGGCCGTCCGCCCGTCGAGGAGGGCCCGCAGCACCTGCGCGCCGGTCGGATTGAGGTGCCAGTAGCGGCCGCCGTGCTCGTCGAGCAGGGCGAGACCGTCGTCGGTCTGGGCGAAGGACACGCCTCGGCGCAGGGTGAGGGTCATGGCGGGGCTCCGGGGTTCGGTGTCGACCGGACGGGCACCCGCTCCCGTTCGGGTTCCCGCTCGCGGGAGCGCAGCCACAGCTCGCAGGCGATGGCCTGGTAGAGCCCGTCGTGGAGGTCGTAGGGGTGGTGGGCGAGGGGGCCCGCGCACAGGGAGCGCAGCGCGGCCTCGTCGATGAGGCCGAGGCGGGCGAGTCGGGAGCCGTCGAAGAGGCGGAACAGCGCGGGCCGGTTCTTCCGCAGGGCCGCGTCGAGGTCGCACAGGCCGCCGGACTTCGCGGGCCGCCGCAGCCCCGCGTCGGGGACGATGCCGCGCATCGCCTCCTGGATCAGCGGTTTGTACGCCCAGGGGGGCCGTTTGTCCTCCGGGCGGACCGCGAGGGCGGCTTCGACGACCCGGTCGTCGAAGTACGGGGCGGCGAGCGGGAGCCCGAGCCGGGCCGCGAGCAGGCCGACGAGGCGCACCGGGCGGGCGGCCTCCTGCAGGGCGTCGAGGTCGTCGTGGAGTCCCGGGTCCGCCGCGAGCGGCCGGGCGCCGGGCGCCTCGGCGCGGATCAGTTCGCGGACGGCGTCGGCGGCGTCGGCCGTCACCCAGGGGGCGAGCCGGGGCGTCGGGCCCCAGTCGAGCAGGGGCACGGGTTCGGGCGGCGGGGGAGTGCCGAGCCGGTCGGCCGCGCCGGCGAACCACCGGTCGTACGGCGGCAGGGGGCGCAGCTGCGCGAGCATCTCCGCGCGCGGCCACCGGTAGCGCTCGGCATGGCCGCGGAGCAGCCGGAGCGCGGCCGCCGGCCGCCGTCGCAGCAGGGTCCGCAGATGCAGCGGGGAGCCGGTGAGCAGCTCGTCGCCGCCGTACCCGGTCAGATGGCACGGCGAGCGGCGCTCGGCGGCGGGGCCGACGACGGCGAGCCAGCGGGCGGAGTCGGCGAGCCCGCCGCAGGGCTCGTCCAGCGGCTCGTCGAGCGGCGGTGCGAGGTGGTCGAGACCCTGATAGATCCCGGGCATGCGCTCCGCCGGTACGACCTGGTGCTCGACCCGGTCCAGGGCCGCGGCGGTCGTGGCGGCCCAGCGGACGTCGTCGTCCAGCGCGTCACCGCTTCCGGCGGTGCAGGCGAGGACCGCCGCCCCCGTCCGCGCGGCCAGCGCGCAGAGGGCGGTCGAGTCGAGGCCGCTCAGATCGCTGCTGACGAGGGCGCGTCCCGCGGTCCGTACGGCCACGGCGGCGGTCAGCGCCTCGCGCAGCGCCCGCGCGCCCTCGGCCAGCGGCAGTTCCGGCTCGGGCGGCCGCCACCAGCGCACCTCCCGGGCCCGCCCGGAGGCGTCGAGCAGCAGATAGCTGTCGTGCGGTACGCAGGAGACGCCGTGCCAGACCGGCCGGGCGATCAGGGGATGGAACTGAGGGGGGTTCAGGAGCCGTACGGCCAGGCGCTGTTCGTCCGGTCCCGTGCCGGTGAGGAGGGCTGCCACGTCGGCCCGGTCGGAGGCCACGGTGACGCCGTCGGTCGCGGCGCGGTGCACCCGCCGGTAGCCGGAGACGGTGCCCTGGACGCGCGTCTCTCCGGCCGCCGCGACGATCAGGTGGAAGCTCCCGGGCCAGGTGCGGGCGAGGGCGTCGGCGTCCGCGACCGTACGCAGCCGGGCCAGGGCCTCGGTGAGCCGTGCGGGATCGGCGGCCTGTTCACCGATCAGGGCGAGCCGCCGTTCGCCCGCGGACACGACCGCGGCGTCCCGCGCGGCCCAGCGGCCCACGATCCAGGGGCGCCCGGAGGGGTGTCTGACGGTCTGCCACGCGCCGGCCCGGAGAGGAGCCGCGACGCGTTCGGCTTGGGGGTGGTCCGGCAGGACGACGAACCAGAAGGGCAGCGCGGCGAGTCGGGGGGATCGCACGGTGTGGCACCGCCTTATGGTCCGCGCCCCGGCCCGGGTGGGGGCCACCCGGGCCGGCGCGCCCTGGCCGCCTTCACAGCAGGTTGCCCTTGAACAGGATGTCGGGCGGTCCCTTGCCCTTACGAAGACGTCCGGTCTCCTTACGGAAGGAGCCGATCGCGATCAGAGTGGGACGCTCGTAGGCCGCGCGCATGGGTGACACACCTCCCCTCGACCTCCTGGGAGCGCTCAAACAATCAGCGTTTCAACCTATTTGGGAGACGCGATATGAGCGTTTTGTTCAGATTCCACGATAGACCCTTTCGTGGATTCCGTGTAGCGCGGCGAGTTCCCCGAAAGTCTTACGGTGACGGAGAGTTGCCAAGTAACGGAGAGTCGTGGGTGACGGAGAGTCGCGACCTCCGCGTCGGGCGCACCGTGCGTGCGCGCGCCCAGGGTCCGGACGCCGAGGACGAGTTCGACTCCCGACCCGGCGTCAGCCCCGCCCCGTCGGTGTGCGGGTCCGGCCGGCGGGGCGACCCCGTCTCCTACCAGCCGAGGTGGTTGCGGACCCGCGCCCGCAGCACGGGGTCGGGGTCCTCCGCGAGCCGCTGGGCCGCCTCCACGTAGACCGGCCCACCGCGCGCGCCGAGCAGTTGCAGCGCGCGCATGCGCACGTGCCATGGCCGCTCGGCCGAGGTCAGGCCGACGAGTTCGGCCTCCGGCAGCCAGTCCGCCCACGGCAGCAGGGCCCTGGCCGCCTCCCGTACGACCGCGGGCGCGGGGTCGTCGAGCAGCGGCAGCAGCCGCGCCCAGTCCGCCGCGTCCAGCAGGCGCAGGCCCGCGACGGCCATGGCGCGCACCAGCGGGCGCCCGTGCCCGCTCAGCTCCCACAGCACCGGCGCGTCCACGGCGCGCTCGCCGCACTCCGCGAGCCCGAGCGGCGCCCGGTCGGGCACGCCGTCCGGGTTCGCGCACGCGGCCCGGTGCAGCGGCAGCGGATCGATGCCCTCCTGGCGGAGCACCCAGCGGGCGCAGGCCCGCACGATCCCCGACCGGTCGTGGAGGAACGGTTCCGCCTCCTGGTGACGCCCGGCCCTCTGCAGGGCGGTGACACCGGCCGCCCGCACCTGGCCGCTGCGGGCCTCCAGGAGCAGGGGCAGCGTCTCGTCCGGTGCGTTCGCGGCCACCGCGGCGGTCGCGGCCCGGTCCTGGACGGCGACGTCCGGGTCGTTCGCCGCGATCCGGGCGAGGTCCCGCGCCCCGTACATCCCGCGTTCCATCGCGAGACCCAGAGCGAGCCGCCGGGTGAGACGGTCCCGGTGGAGGGTCAGTGGGGCGAGAGCGGACGCGGGGCAGTCGCGGAGGACCTCGTCCAGGAGGCCGGACACCTCGCCCGCCCGCTGCCGACGGCGGATCCGCAGGATCACCGGGACCGTGACGGCGAGCGCGGCCGGCTTCGCGGCGGGCAGTGCGGCGGCCAGGGCCGCGCGGGCCCGTTCGCGCACCGGCCGGGCCCAGTCCGTGGTGCGGATCGCGACCAGGGGGAGCACCGCGGGCACGGCCCCGGCGTGGGCGAGGGCCGCCTCCCGGATCCTGCCCCGCGGCTCGCACAGGGCGAGGGCGAGCTGCGCCTCGGTGGGGTCGTCGGGGAGGGCGTGGTCGAACGGGCGCTCGGGGAGCGTGCCCCGTCCGATCGCCGTGCGGACGTCCCGGTCCAGGTCCGTCCAGGCGCTCGCGCGTGTGACGTCGATGGCCCGGGCGAGTGACAGCCCGCGCGCCAACCGGCGCACGGCCTCGTCCCGTCGTATGTCTTCACTCGGCATGCACGGAGCGTAGGGGGTGGCATTCCGCTGTCGCCCCTGCTTTTCCCTACCGCGTCCTCCCCCGCATGCTTTGACAGAACATACGGAGGTCTGCATAGTTATACCTGTCCGGCGCAGCCCGCAGACGTCGAATCGAGGAGTAGCAGTGAGCAGCAACAACGGTGACGTCCGGCTCTGGGGCGGACGGTTCGCCGACGGCCCCGCCGAGGCCCTGGCGAAGCTCTCCGCATCGGTCCACTTCGACTGGCGTCTCGCGCCGTACGACATCGCCGGTTCCCGCGCCCACGCGCGCGTGCTGTACAAGGCCGGCCTGCTCACCGAGGACGAGCTGACCCGCATGCTCGCCGGGCTCGACCAGCTGGAGGCGGACGTCGCCGACGGCTCCTTCGTCGGCACCATCGCCGACGAGGACGTCCACACCGCCCTGGAGCGCGGCCTCCTGGAGCGCCTCGGCGCCGAGCTCGGCGGCAAGCTGCGCGCCGGCCGGTCCCGGAACGACCAGGTCGCCACCCTCTTCCGGATGTACCTGCGCGACCACGCGCGGATCATCGGCGGTCTGATCGCCGAGCTCCAGGACGCCCTCGTCGGCCTCGCCGAGGCGCACCCGGACGTCGCCATGCCCGGCCGTACGCACCTCCAGCACGCCCAGCCGGTGCTCTTCGCCCACCACGTCCTCGCCCACGCCCAGTCCCTCTCCCGGGACGCCGAGCGGCTGCGGCAGTGGGACACCCGGACCGCGGTCTCCCCGTACGGCTCCGGCGCCCTCGCCGGTTCCTCCCTCGGGCTCGACCCGGAAGCGGTCGCGAAGGACCTCGGCTTCGAGCGGGGCTCGGCGGGCAACTCGATCGACGGCACGGCCTCGCGCGACTTCGTCGCCGAGTTCGCCTTCATCACGGCGATGATCGGCGTCAACCTCTCGCGGATCGCCGAGGAGATCATCATCTGGAACACGAAGGAGTTCTCCTTCGTGACCCTGCACGACGCCTTCTCCACCGGCTCCTCGATCATGCCGCAGAAGAAGAACCCGGACATCGCCGAGCTGGCCCGCGGCAAGTCCGGCCGCCTCATCGGCAACCTCTCCGGCCTGATGGCCACCCTGAAGGCCCTCCCGCTCGCCTACAACCGGGACCTCCAGGAGGACAAGGAGCCGGTCTTCGACTCCTGCGACCAGCTGGAGGTCCTGCTGCCGGCCTTCACCGGCATGATGGCCACCCTCACCGTCAACCGGGAGCGCATGGAGGAACTGGCCCCGGCCGGCTTCTCCCTCGCCACCGACATCGCCGAGTGGCTGGTCAAGCAGGGCGTCCCGTTCCGGGTGGCGCACGAGGTGGCCGGCGAGTGCGTGAAGGTCGCCGAGTCCGAGGGCAAGGAGCTGGACGAGCTCACGGACGAGCAGTTCGCCAAGATCTCCGAGCACCTCACCCCCGAGGTCCGCACCGTCCTCAACGTCCCCGGCGCCCTCGCCTCCCGCAACGGCCGCGGCGGCACCGCCCCCTCGGCGGTCGCCATCCAGCTGGTGGAGGTCAAGGCGGACCTGGTCATCCAGCACGCCTGGGCCGAGGCCAAGAAGTAGGTAACCCTCAGCACGTCACAGCGCCGCCGCCCACTCCGCGAGCGCGTCGAAGTCCGGCCGGGTCAGCCCGATCCGTTCGTCGACGCGCAGCAACAGGGCGGCGGCGAGGTGGTTCTGCTCCACGTACTCGTGGTCGTACGACGTGATGTCGTCGTCGATCCAGGCGAACGGCCGCCCCGCCGCGTACTCCAGGATGTACTGCGTCTTCCAGAAGGTCCCGCGAGGGGCCTTTCCGTGCATCCGGGGCCAGTCGATGAACGGCAGCTCCGGCAGCCCGAGCCGCGGCCCGATCCAGTCGTTCGCCTCGTCCTTCCATGTCGTCGCCCACACCAGCTCGTACGCCTCGGCGAGGGCGAGCAGCTCGTCCCCGTGGTCCGGATTGAGCCACACCCGCAGCGGCTTCGCCCCCGTCCAGGCCGTGGGGCTCATCCGATGGGTCTCGTACCCCTCCGGGCGTCTCTCGCGCTGCGCCGCGTACGGATTCAGCGGCCCGTCGACATCGATGAGCAGCAGTGGCTTCGTCATGTCCGCAGCATTCCGTTCCCGCCTCCGATGAGGCGTTGATTTATCGAATGAGACACTGATGTCTCATCGGGTGTATGGTTGTCTCATGTCAGTCGATCGCACCCAGGTGCTCCGTGCCGCCGCCGCCCTGCTCACCCGCAAGGCGACCGCCACCATGGACGAGGTCGCGCGGGCCGCCGGGATCGGGCGCGCCACGCTGCACCGGCACTTCGCGGGACGGGACGCCCTGGTGCGGGCGCTCGAAGAGCTCGGGCTGCAGGAGCTGGAGGCGGCCCACGACCGGGCCCGCACCGAGGAAGGTCCCGCCGACGAGGCCGTACGCCGGCTCGTCGCCGAGGTCGAGGACGTCGCCCCGCTGCTCTCGTTCCTCGTCACCGAGAACCAGCTCTTCGAGGGCGACCAGCAGAACGAGGGCTGGGAACGCCTCGACGCCCGGGTCTCCGCCCTCTTCCGGCGCGGCCAGGAAGAGGGCGTCTTCCGCATCGACCTGACCCCCGCCTGGCTCACCGAGGCCCTCTACGGGCTCATCGGTTCCGGCGCCTGGGCCGTGCAGGACGGCCGGGTCGCCGCCAAGGACTTCCAGTACATGATCGTCGAGCTGCTGCTCGGCGGAGCGCGCAGGAGCGTGGAGAAGTGATCACCGACAGCATCAAGACCGAGAGCCATATCGAGGGCGTGCACCGCCCCGGCCGGTGGCTCGCCCTCTCCGTGCTCGTCCTGGCCGTGCTCCTCGTGGCGGTCGACGCCACGGTCCTCGGCCTCGCCACCCCCTTCCTCTCCGAGGACCTCAAGCCCTCCGGCACCCAGCTGCTCTGGATCGGCGACGTCTACTCCTTCGTCATCGCCGGACTCCTGGTCTCCATGGGCAGCCTCGGCGACCGCATCGGCCGCAAGAAGCTCCTGCTGATCGGCGCCACCGCCTTCGGTGCCCTCTCGGTCCTGAACGCCTACGCGACCAGCCCCGAGATGATGATCGTCGCCCGCGCCCTCCTCGGCGTCGCCGGCGCGACCCTGATGCCCTCGACCCTGGCGCTCATCCGGAACCTCTTCCACGACCCCCGCGAGCGCAGCCTCGCCATCGGCATCTGGGGCGCCATGGCCTCGGCCGGCGCCGCCGTCGGACCGGTCGTCGGCGGGTTCCTCCTGGAGCACTTCTGGTGGGGCTCGGTCTTCCTCATCAACCTGCCCGTGATGGCCGTCCTCGTCCTCGTCGGCATCAAGCTGATCCCCGAGTCGAAGAACCCGGCCCACGGCCCCTGGGACCTCGCCAGCGTCGCCCTCTCGCTCGTCGGCATGGTCGGCGTCGTGTACGCGGTGAAGGAACTGGCCTCCCACGGCCTCTCCCTCGACGCCGCTGCCGCCGCCCTCCTCGGCGCCACCGCCCTGATCTGGTTCGTCCGCAGGCAGCTGACCCTGCCCGCGCCGCTCCTGGACATGCGGCTCTTCCGCCACCGCGGCTTCTCCGGAGCCGTCCTCGCCGACCTGCTGACCATCCTCGGCCTGTCCGGCCTGGTGTTCTTCCTGTCCCAGTTCTTCCAGCTGGTCCAGGGCCGCCAGCCCCTGGAGGCCGGTCTCGCCGAACTGCCCGCCGCGATCGGCGCGGTGACGGCCGGTCTGGTCGCCGGCCTCGTGGCCCGCCGCTTCTCCGTACGGTCCGTGGTGGCCGGCGGTCTCGCGGCGGTCGGCCTCTCCCTCGCCGTCCTGACCACCCTCGACCAGCACACCGGCTACCCGCTGCTCGGCGCGAGCCTCCTCGTCGTCGGCGTGGGCGCGGGCTTCTCCTTCACCGTGACCGCGGACGTGATCCTCTCCAGCGTCCCGAAGGAACAGGCCGGTTCCGCCTCCGCGGTCTCCGAGACCGCGTACGAACTGGGCGCCGCGCTCGGCATCGCCATCCTCGGCTCGATCGTGACCGGCGTCTACCGCGGCTTCGCCACCCCGGCCGGTGTCCCCTCGGACATCGCGTCGGCCGCCCACGAGTCCCTCGGCGGCGCGGTCGAGGCCGCCGGCGGCCTCGCCCCCCAGACGGCGACCGCCCTGGTGACCCACGCCCAGGAGGCCTTCGTCGACGGCCTGCGGATCGCGGCGGGCGTCGGCGCGGCGGTCCTCCTCGCGACGGCGGTCGCGGCCTGGTTCCTCCTCAAGGGCCAGAAGCTGGAGAAGTAGAACCGTTGTGGGCAATTGTTCCGCAAGGCGGAACGGGTGGGCACAACACCACGAGGGCGGCGCCCTGTCCAGGACGCCGCCCTCGAGTACTTCCGAACCGAAGCGGAGCGCCTACGCCGCCTTGGCCTTGGTGGCGTACATGTCCACGTACTCCTGACCGGAGAGCCGCATCACCTCGGCCATCACCGAGTCCGTCACCGCCCGCAGCACGTACCGGTCGCGGTCCATGCCGTCGTACCGCGAGAACTCCATCGCCTCGCCGAAGCGGACCGTCACCCGGCCCGGACGCGGGAAGCCCGCACCGCCCGGCTGGATCTTGTCGGTGCCGATCATCGCGAACGGCACCACCGGCGCCCCCGTCATCAGGGTCAGCCGTGCGATGCCCGTACGGCCCCGGTACAGCCGGCCGTCGGGGGAGCGGGTGCCCTCCGGGTAGATCGAGAAGATCTTGCCCTCCTCCAGGACGCGACGGCCCGTCATCAGCGCCGCCACACCACCGCGGCCGCCGTCCCGGTCCACCGGGATCATGCCGACGCTGGTGAAGAACCAGGCCATCGCCCGGCCCTTGAGGCCCTTGCCCGTCACGTACTCGTCCTTGCCGATGAAGTAGACCGGACGGTCCAGGCAGATCGGCATGATCATCGAGTCGATGAAGGTCAGGTGGTTGCCGGCGAGGATCACGGGACCCGTCCCGGGGATGTTCTCGGCGCCCTCCACGCTGGGGCGGAACATCAGGCGCATGACCGGCCCGAGCACTGCCTTGATGATCGCATGACGGGACAACGGTTCCTCCGGTGGGAAGCGGGCCGGCCGAGCGGGCGGACCGACGGTTGCAGCTGGCGACGATACTCGCGGGTCACCCTCACGCGCACATCGGGTTCACCGAGTGGATACACAGTGTTGACGCGTGTTTCCGCCATGTTCGGCCCAGGTCTGCCGCCCGTAGGGGCCCGCTGCCTAGCGTCGGGGGCAACAGTTGACAGGTGCGGGACATCACACCGCGGCTCACACAGGAGGATCCCTCATGACCCAGGGCGAACGCCGGACCCCGGCACGACGGACGGTTCTCGGAGCGGCGGGCGCCACCGTCCTCGGCTCCTCCACGGCCCTCGCCGCCACCGGCACCGCTCAGGCCGCCGCCCCGGACGGCACCCCCGGCCGCGGCCGCGGCTACCGCTCCCTCCCCGTCCCCACCGTCATCGGCCACCGGGGCGCCAGCGGCTACCGCCCCGAGCACACCCTCGGCTCCTACCGGCACGCCCTCGACCTCGGCGCCCACGTCGTCGAGCAGGACCTCGTCCCCACCCGGGACGGACACCTGGTCTGCCGCCACGAGAACGACATCACCGGCACCACCGACGTCGCCGACCACCCCGAGTTCGCCTCCCGGAAGACCACCAAGACCGTCGACGGCGTCGCCCTCACCGGCTGGTTCACCGAGGACTTCACGCTCGCCGAGCTCAAGACCCTGCGGGCCAAGGAGCGCATCCCCGGCACCCGCCAGGAGAACACCCTCTACGACGGCCGCTGGACCGTCCCCACCTTCGAGGAGGTCCTGATCTGGGCCGAGGAGGAGGGCCGCCGCCGGGGCCGCGAGATCTGGCTCCACGTCGAGACCAAGCACCCCAGCTACTTCCGCGCCCTCGGCCTCGGCCTGGAGGAGCGCCTCGCGAAGCTGCTGCGCCGGTACGGACGCCACCGCGCGAACTCCCCGGTCTTCCTCCAGTCCTTCGAGCCCAGCAGCATCCAGCGCCTGGCGAAGCTGGTGGACGCCCCGGGTGTCGTCCTGCTCTCCGGCGCGAGCAGCCGCCCCTGGGACTTCGTCGAGGCCGGGGACCCGCGCACGGTCGCCGACCTCGTCACCCCGGAGGGCCTGCGCTGGATCGCCTCGTACGCGCAGGGCATCGGCCCCACGCTCGACCTGGTCATCCCGAAGGACGCGAGCGGGCGGCTCGGCACCCCGACCACCCTGGTCCGCGACGCGCACGCCGAGGGGCTGATCCTCCACCCGTACACGCACCGCAATGAGAACGCCTTCCTGCCCGCGGACTTCCGCAAGGGCACGGACCCGACGGCGTACGGCGACGCCTTCGGCGCCCTCAAGCGGTACCTGGAGACGGGGATCGACGGCATCTTCTCCGACAACCCGGACACCGCCCTGCTCGCCGCCGCGGACCTCGCCACCCGCGACTGACCCGCCGAGAGGGCCGTACGGGCGGACAGACCTGACCCGTACGGGCGGACAGACGTGACCCGTACGGGCGGACAGGCCCGACCCCAGGGGGTCGTACGAGCGGACAGACCTGACCCGTACGGGCGGACAGGCCCGACCCGAGGGGGCCGTACGGGCGGACCGCCGCGCCGTACGACCCCCTCCCGGGTGGTTTACGCCCCGTACCGCAACCACGCCCGCGCACCCCGGCATCGTGCCGGTCATGACCTCCCCCGAGACGCTCCCCGAGACCGGATCCGCCGCGCACGCGAACCCCGCCCCCGGCCTCCTCGCCACCCTCGCCCCGCTGCTCTCCGCCGAGTCCGACGCCGAGGCACCGGCCGCCGGCGTCGACCCGGGCGACCTCGAACAGGCCGTCTGGCTCCGCCTCCTGGAGCAGCTCCAGGAGACCGGCACAGCCCCCGAGAGGCCCGCCGAATGGCTGCGCCGCGCCGTCCGCGCGGAGGCGCGCCGCGCGCGCAGGACCCACGACCGCGAACGCCCCTACCGGGACGAACCCGTCCACGAACCGGGCGGCGCCGAGCCGCACGGCTCCCCGGAGCACGACCTGCTCGTCGCCGAGGGCCGCCGCACCCTGCGCGCCGCCGTCACCAGGACACCCGGCCGCTGCCCGAAGGTGCTCACCGCGATGCTCGACCCGGAGGACCCCACCTACCGGGAAATCGCAGGAGAGTTGGGTATCTCACAGGGCAGTCTGGGGCCGATGCGTTCCCGATGCCTGGGATGCCTGCGCAGAATGCTGGCTGCAGAGGTTCCCGCCCCCGGTCGACGGGGAAGGGTGCGGTAAACCGATGATCGACCAGATGAGCGGGAGGCGTGCACACATGGGCCTGAGTGTGACCATCTCAGCAGCGGAACCGCAGGACGCGGAGCACATCCTGAAGCTGCAGTACCTCTGCTACCAGAGCGAGGCGGAGCTGTACGGGGACTGGTCCATCGAACCGCTCACCCAGTCGCTCGACGCCCTGCGCGCCGAACTGGACGAGGGGTACGGGCTCGTGGCCCGGCTCGGCGAAGAGGTCGTCGCCTCCGTACGGGCCCGCATCGACGAGGACGGCACGGTCCGGATCGCCAAGCTCATCGTCCACCCGCGCATGCAGCGCCACGGCCTCGGCGGCCGCCTCCTCGACGGCATCGAGCGCCACTTCGCCTCGGAGGCCGAGGAGACGGCGTCCGCCAAACGCTTCCAGCTCTTCACCGGCCACCGCAGCGAGGGCAATCTCCGCCTCTACCGCAGCAAGGGCTACGCGCAGGTGAGCACCCGCGAACTCGGCCCGAGGCTCACCCTGGTCACCCTGGAGAAGGCCGCCTAGGCGGCCCCGGCCCCCAGCCCCTCGGGACACCGCTCAGGCGGCCTCAGGCGGCCGCGGCCGACTTCCGCAGCCACCAGATGCCGGTCAGCGGCAGCAGCACCGGAATGAAGATGTAGCCGTAGCCGAAGTCCGACCAGACCGTGGCGTCCGGGAAGGCGGACGGCTCCACCAGCGTCCAGGTGCCCACGATCAGCACGCCCGCGAGCTCGGCGGCGCAGCACACCAGCGCCGCCCTGCGGGCCTTCTCCCCACCGCGCACCAGCGTGTACGTGATGAAGACGTAGACGACCGCGGCCACCGCCGACAGGCCGTACGCGAGCGGCGCACGGTCGAACTCCGTCGCGATCTGGTAGATCGAGCGGGAGACCGCGCCGACCGACATCACGCCGTACAGCCAGACGAGCAGCATGCCCGGGCCCGTGACCAGACGGGTCTTCCCCTGGGTCTCGGTCGTCGTCATGGTCAGCCCACCGTCCAGATGTCGTAGAGACGCACTTCGAGCACGGCCAGGACGACCGCGCCGGCCGCCACCGTCGCCGAACCCCACCGGCTGCGCTCCGCGAGCGACATGAAACCGGCGATGGGCACCGCGCACAGCGCGCCGAGCAGATAGGCGACGAAGATCGTCGTGCCCTCCTCGGCCTTCTCGCCGCGCACCAGCTGCACGATGCCGACGATCAGCTGGACCAGGACCAGGAAGGTCACCACGGCCATGCCGATGAAGTGCCAGTCCTTGGTCGGCTGGTCGCGGAAGGCGGCGAAGCCGCACCAGGCGGCGAGGGCGAGCGCGGCCACGGAGACCGCGACCGTCAGGGCGTCAAGCATGCGCCCGAGGGTATTACGGCTGGAATGGCCCGATGCGCTCGCCCCCCGCCTCCGCGAGACCTCTCCGACCGCGTGGCCTTGGCCACATCCCGTACCCGATCACCCTCCCCGCAGACCCCCGGCCCAGGGTCGGATCCGTCCAGGCCACGCACGGAAAGACGCGCCGACGGCCGGCTCCGGCGCGTCCGCATACCGTCTCAACGGCGTCCGCTATTCGGACAGCCCCCTTCCCTTCGCAGCTGCGCATGTTTTACTTGCAGCCATGACCACGACGAGCAGCCGCACCCTTGCGACCGAGGCGAACACGACGCCCGGTGCTCGTTGTATGTGTCGAATGTGCGCCATCTGAGGGCCCCCGACTGAGCCTCGCGCCCCGAAGCGAGACCCCGACGGCCGAGCCGATCCGACCGCCATCCGGCGCCGGACCGTGCCTGCCCCGCGCACCGCTGCCGACCGGCCACCAGCCGGAGCAGCCTCCCCGTGCGCCTGACTGTCCGAAATGACGAATGCCCCGTGCACGACGGACCCCGCGTCGCGCACTCGACAGTGACGGAAACCCCTGTGATCACCACTTCGGGCCTGACCAAGGTCTACGAGTCGCGCGGCCGGCAGGTCACCGCGCTCGACGGCGTCGACCTCCACGTCCGCGAGGGCGAGGTGTTCGGCGTGATCGGCCAGAGCGGCGCCGGCAAGTCCTCGCTCATCCGCTGCGTCAACCTCCTGGAGCGCCCCACCTCCGGCACCGTGACCGTCGACGGCGTCGACCTCACCGCCCTCGCCGGGAAGAGCCGCCGCGCGGGCAAGGACCTGCGCCGGGCGCGCAGCAGCATCGGCATGGTCTTCCAGCACTTCAACCTGCTGTCCTCCCGCACGGTCAAGGACAACATCGAGCTCCCCCTGGAGATCCTCGGCGTCTCCGGCGCCGAGCGCTCCCGCCGCGCCCTCGAACTCCTCGACCTCGTCGGCCTCGCCGACAAGGCCAAGGCCTACCCCGGCCAGCTCTCCGGCGGCCAGAAGCAGCGCGTCGGCATCGCCCGCGCCCTCGCCGGCAAGCCCAAGGTCCTGCTCTCCGACGAGGCCACCAGCGCCCTCGACCCGGAGACCACCCGCTCCATCCTCCAGCTCCTGCGTGACCTCAACGAGCAGCTGGGCCTCACCGTCCTGCTCATCACGCACGAGATGGACGTCGTCAAGACGATCTGCGACTCCGCCGCCCTGATGCAGCGCGGCCGCGTCGTCGAGTCCGGCACCGTCGGCGAACTCCTCGCCACCCCCGGTTCGCAGCTGGCGGCCGAGCTGTTCCCGGTCAGCGGCGCCCCCACGGGCCCCGACCGGACCGTCGTGGACGTCACCTTCCACGGCGAGGCCGCGACCCAGCCGGTGATCTCCCAGCTCTCCCGCACGTACAACATCGACATCTCGATCCTCGGGGCGGCGATGGACACCGTCGGCGGCAAGCAGATCGGCCGGATGCGGATCGAACTGCCCGGGCGGTACGAGGAGAACGTCGTCCCGGTCGGCTTCCTGCGCGAGCAGGGCCTCCAGGTCGAGCTCGTGGAGGACACCGTGGAAGACAACGCGCCGGTACTGGTCAAGGAAGGTGCCAAGTGACCTGGTCGGAGATGCAGCCCCTGCTCGAGCAGGGCACCGTCGACACCCTCTACATGGTCCTGTGGGCCACCGTCGTCACCATCGTCGGCGGCCTGCCGCTCGGCATCCTCCTCGTCCTCACGGACAAGGGCGGACTGCTGCAGAACCGGCCGGTGAACAAGGTCGTCGGTGCGATCGTGAACGTCGGGCGTTCGCTGCCGTTCATCATCCTGCTGATCGCCCTGATCCCCTTCACGACCTTCGTCGTCGGCACCTTCATCGGCCCGACCGCGATGATCGTGCCGCTCGCCATCGGCGCCATCCCCTTCTTCGCGCGCCTCGTCGAGACCGCGATCCGCGAGGTCGACCACGGACTCGTCGAAGCCGTCCAGGCCATGGGCGGCGGCATCCCCACCATCGTCCGCAAGGTGCTGCTCCCGCAGGCCCTGCCCTCGCTGGTCTCGGCCGTCACCACCACCGTGATCGTCCTCATCGGGTACTCGGCGATGGCCGGCGCGGTCGGCGGTGAAGGCCTCGGCTCCAAGGCCGTCACCTACGGATACCAGCGCTTCGACACCACCTTCATGCTGGTCACCGTCGTCGTCCTGGTCGCCATCGTGACCGTCGTCCAGCTCATCGGCGACGGAGTCGTCCGACTCCTCGCCCGCCGGGGCCGTACCGCGTAACGGCCCCCGGCCACCCCAAGACTTCGTTTTCGAAGAACAGCCCGGACTTGTTGTCCAGGCGTCCACCGCTCCACCGGAAAGAGGCACTCTTCGTGCGTAAGAACATCAAGCTCACCGCCGGTATCGCCGCCACCGCCGCCCTGGCCCTCGGCCTCACCGCCTGCGGCACCTCCTCGGACCCGTCCTCCTCCAAGGACTCGGCCGGCGCCGCCGACAAGCCGCTCGTCGTCGCCGCGTCCCCGACGCCGCACGCCGACATCCTCAACTTCGTCAAGGACAACCTGGCCGCCAAGGCCGGCCTGAAGCTGGAGGTGAAGGAGTTCACGGACTACGTCCTGCCGAACACCGCCACCCAGTCCGGCCAGGTCGACGCCAACTTCTTCCAGCACAAGCCGTACCTCGACGACTTCAACAAGAAGAACAAGACCACCATCGTCCCGGTGGTCAACGTCCACCTGGAGCCGCTGGGTCTCTACTCCAAGAGCCTCAAGTCGGTGAAGGACATCAAGGCCGGCCAGACCATCGCCGTCCCCAACGACACCACCAACGAGGGCCGCGCGCTCCACCTCCTCGCCGAGAACGGCCTCATCACCCTCAAGGACGGTGTCGGCACCGACGCCAAGCTCTCCGACATCACCGACAAGAAGGGCCTGGAGTTCAAGGAGCTGGAGGCCGCCACCGTGCCCCGCGCCCTGAACGACGTCGACGCCGCCGTCATCAACGGCAACTACGCCATCGAGGCCAAGCTCTCCCCGGCGAAGGACGCCCTCGCCCTGGAGAAGTCGGAGGGCAACCCGTACGCCAACTTCCTCGCCGTCAAGGAGGGCAACGAGAAGGACGCCCGCGTGCAGAAGCTCGCCGAGCTCCTCAACTCGCCCGAGGTGAAGAAGTACATCGAGGACACCTACAAGGGCTCGGTCATCCCCGCCTTCGGCGCCGCCCAGTAAGGCCGCACCGCAGGACGGACGTCCGAGGGACCGTCAGACCGGTTCCCCCGTACAGTCCTTGAGCAGGAGGCCCCCGCATCCCGTCCGATGCGCGGGGCCTCCGCCACACCCGCCCCCCGACACCCCCGGCACACCCGACCCGGCCATGCGCACCGGCGGCCGCATGCTGCATGCTGTGCGTTCACGCTCGATTCGGACGGTCCACGGCATGGAGCTGCGCATGACTACCACCTTTCCGGACATCTCCATCAACACGGACCGGTTGGTGCTGCGCGCGCTCGACGAGGCGGACGCCCCCGCCCTCGCCGAGATGATGAACGACGAGATGGTCGCCGCCTGGACGGCCGTGCCCCAGCCCTACACCGAGGACGCCGCACGCGGCTGGATCACCGAGTACGCCCCCACCGAACGCGCGGCGGGCCGGGGCCTCGACCTCGCCGTCACCGAGTTCCTGACCCAGCGTCTGGTCGGCATCGTCCAGCTGAGCAACACCGACTGGCGCGTCCGCTCCACCGAGATGTCCTACATCATCGCCCCCTGGGCCCGCGGCGAGGGCTACGCCTCCGAAGCCGCGCTCGCCACCGCCCAGTGGCTCTTCGGCGACCAGAAGTTCGAACGCCTGGAACTGCGCACCGCCGCCGACAACACCGCCTCCCAGCAGGTCGCCCAGAAGATCGGCTGCATCAGCGAAGGCGTCCTCCGCAACGCCTGCATAGCCCGCACCCGCACCGAGGACGGCACCTGGGCCGAACTGCGCACCGACTTCATCGTCTGGGGCCTCCTCCCCGAGGACCTCGACGGCGTCGCCGACCAGATGGCCGAGGCCGGCTACTCCTCGTACACCGACTGGAGCTGAACCCTCGGAACGAACCCGGGGTACGCTCGGCACGCCCCCGACCTGCGACAACACCAGAGGGAGACAGACGACGATGGCCGACCGCGTCACGGTGATCGGCTGGGACGGCTCGCCCCTCACCGCGGCGGCCCGGTCCGCGCTCTCCGCCGCCACCCTCGTGGCCGGCGCCGCCCACCACCTGGCGCTGCCCGAGGTGCCGCCCGCCGCCGAACGCATCCGCCTGGGCAGCGTCGACCTCGCCGCCCGCCGCATCGCGACACACCGCGGCACCGCCGTCGTCCTCGCCGACGGCGACCCCGGCTTCTTCGGCGTCGTCCGCACCCTGCGCGCCCCCGAGCACGGCCTGGAGGTCGAGGTCGTCCCCGCCGTCTCCTCCGTCGCCGCCGCCTTCGCACGCGCCGGCATGCCCTGGGAGGACGCCCGGATCGTCGTCGCCCACCAGCGCACCCTGCGCCGGGCCGTCAACGTCTGCCGCGCCCACCCCAAGGTCGCCGTCCTCACCTCCCCGGGCGCCGGACCCGCCGAACTCGCCCTCCTCCTCGAAGGCGTCCACCGCACCTTCGTCGTCTGCGAGCAGCTCGGCACCGACCGCGAACAGGTCTCCGTCCTCACCTCCGACAAGGCCGCCGACCACAGCTGGCGCGACCCGAACGTCGTCCTCGTCATCGGCGGCGCGGTCGGCGGCACCCCCACCGCCCCCTGGCTGATGGGCCAGGACCCCGCCGCCCGCCCGGTCCGCGGCTGGGGACTTCCCACCGAGGAGTACGACTCCGAGGACGAGAGCCCGGGAACCGGCCGGGTCCGCCCGGGCGCGGGCGCGGACCCCGCCCTCCGCGCCGCCCAACTCGCCCGCCTCGGGCCCCGCACCGGCGACCTCGTCTGGGACATCGGCTGCGCGGGCGGCGCCTTCTCCGTGGAGGCGGCCCGCTTCGGCGCCGCCGTCATCGCCGTCGACGCCGACCCGGGCGCCTGCGCCCGCACCGAACGGGCGGCCCGCCGCCACGGAGTGCCCCTCCAGACCGTCCAGGGCCGCGCCCCGCACGTCCTGGAGACCCTGCCCGAGCCGGACGTCGTACGGATCGCGGCCGGCGGCGTTCCCGTCGTCACCGCCTGCACCGACCGGCGCCCCGAACGCATCGTCGCCCACGCCTCCACCCGCGACGAGGCCGAGGCGATCGGCGCCGCCCTCGGCGACGGCGGCTACGCCGTCGAGAGCCTCCTCCTCCAGACCGTCGGACTCGACCCGGACGACTGGTCGGAACGCGAGCGTTCGGTCGTGTTCCTGCTGTCCGGACGCAGGATCGACCGAGCCCCGTGACCAGGCCGCCCCACCGGGGCAGGGTAGGCTGGCCGATTGTTGTACCGCACCGGGACGTTCGGCGCTCTGTTCGTCAATGTCCCGAATTGGTGGCCGCTTTGCGCCACCGATGTGGTACGTGACAAGGGGGGACCGCGCGACGTGGCGCAGTCCACAGCGCACCGTGGCAGATCTCCCTGCCACGATGGCCGAAGGCCGCGACAATGTGTGGGTGTCCGCGTGTGCTTCGTGCCGCGCGGCGCGCGCGCTCGTTCTTGTCGACGGGCGCAGGTCTGAAGGAGCACAAGCGATGGGCGAGGGGTACGCATGACGGACACCGGCCAGGTCCCGGGCGAGGGGCTGCCGGAGAACGCAGGCATGGTCGAGCAGCCGGGCATCCCCGCTCCGGGCGCGTACACCTTCCTGGACCCCTCCGAGCACACCACCGAGGACGACGACCTGCTCCTGATGCCGGGCGCCCAGGGTGCCTGGAGCGAGCACCCGCCGGGCGTCGTGCCCGCGCCGCCGGTCGCCGTTCCGCCGCCGGCCCCCGTGGTCCCGAACCAGGGCGTGCCGGTCCCGATGGGCGACCCGCTCACCGACCCGCTGCCGGACCCGCTCACGGGCCCGCTCCCCGACGGCGTGGCGCTCGCCGACGTCCTGACAGCCCCGCAGGGCCAGACCCCGCCGCAGGGCGTGCCGCTCGGCACCCCGGCGCACGGCGTCCCCGTCGTCACCGAGCACGGCTACGAGCCGGGCATCCTCGACACCGGCGCCCACGAGGCGGCCGGCCGCGACTCCGGCTCCGTCGACCTCGGCGGCGTCCGCGTGCCCCCGCCCGCGGCGTCCGCGACCCCGCCTCCGGCACGGCGCCCGCTGCACATGGGCCCGCCGGTCCCCGACGCCGGCGGCGGCGTCGTGCTGTCCCTCGCCGACCGCGGCCCGGCCGCGGCCCCGGCGCCCGCCCCGCAGCCCGCGCCCGCCGCGGAGCCGGTCGTGGCGACGGCCCCCGCCCCGATGCCGTTGCGGACCCAGGGCCCGCCGACCACCGGCCCCGAGTACTTCGAGATCGCGCAGGACCAGCAGCTCGCCCCGCAGGGCGCCGAGCCGTGGGTCGCGCAGCCGCAGGAGCAGGTGGCGCCCGCAGAAACGGTCGTCCCGCCGGCGGCCCAGTTCGTCCAGGTCGAGGGCTCGGTCCCGACGACCCCGCACCTGGCCCCGGTCCCGACGCCGGAGACCCCCCAGGCCGCCGAGCCGACGCCGGTCGCCGAGGCGACGGAGCCGGTCGAGCCGCAGGAGGCCCCCGAGGCGCCCGAAGCCGTGGTGGAGCCGACCCCGGAGCCCGTCCCGGCCCCCGAGGAAGCGGCCCCCGAGGCCACGGTCCCGGCCCCGCGCGAGGCCGAGGAGGCCGTACCGGTCGAGGCGGCCGAGCCGCAGGTGGCCGAGGCCCCCGCCGAGGCCCCGGCCGAGCCCGCGCAGCCGATCGAAGAGCCGACGCAGGCCGAGACGCCCGCGGAGGTCGCGCCGGTCGAGGCTGCCCCCGTCGAGGTCGCGCCCGGCGAGGTTGCCCCGGTCGAGGTCGCGCCCGTCGAGGTTGCCCCGGTCGAGGTCGCGCCCGGCGAGGTCCAGGCCGAGGCCGTCGAGGTCGCGCCCGTGGAGGTTCCGGCCGAGCAGGTCGTGGAGCCCGTGGTGGAGGCGGCAGCCCCCGAACAGCCGGCAACGGCGGAGACCCCCGCTGAGCCTCAGGCCGAAGCTCCCGCCGAGACCCAGGCCGAAGCCCCCGCCGAGACCCAGGCCGAAGAGCCGACCGAAGTGCCGGTGGAGGCGGTGGCCGAGGAGATCCCGGTCGTGGCCGAGGACCTTCCCGAGCAGGCCGAGGCAGCCCCCGAAGCGGAGCCGCAGGTCCAGCCGGAGGCCGAGACCGAGGCCGAGGCCGAGGTCCAGGCGCAGCCGGAGCCCGAGGCCGAGGTCCAGGCGCAGCCGGAAGCCGAGACGGAGCCTCAGGAACTCTCGGACACCGAAGGGGAGCCCCGCCCGGACTCCCCGGCCCCGGGCTACGACGACGCCGAGCGCGAGGCGGTGCTCCGCGTGATGCGGGAGCGCCGCGACATCCGGAACGGTTTCCGCAGCGACCCGATCCCGCACGAGGTGCTCCTCCGCGTCCTGGAGGCGGCCCACACCGCGCCGAGCGTGGGTCACTCGCAGCCGTGGGACTTCGTCGTGATCCGCTCGGCGGAGACCCGGCAGACGATGCACGAGCTGGCCCAGCGTCAGCGCGAGGCCTACGCCAAGTCGCTGCCGAAGGCCCGGGCGAAGCAGTTCAAGGAACTGAAGATCGAGGCGATCCTCGACACCCCGGTGAACATCGTCGTGACCGCCGACCCCACCCGGGGCGGCCGCCACACGCTCGGCCGCTACACGCAGCCGCAGATGGCCCCGTACTCCTCGGCCCTCGCCGTGGAGAACCTCTGGCTGGCGGCCCGCGCCGAGGGCCTCGGCGTGGGCTGGGTCAGCTTCTTCGACGAGCGCGAGATGGTCCGTACCCTCGGACTTCCCGAGCACCTCGAAGTGGTGGCGTACCTCTGCGTGGGCTACGTCGACGAGTTCCCGGACGAGCCGGAGCTGATGCAGGCGGGCTGGTCGAAGCGCCGCCCGCTGGCCTGGGTGGTCCACGAGGAGACGTACGGCCGTCGCGCCCTGCCGGGCGAGGAGCCGCACGACCTCCTCCAGGAGACCGTCGCGAACATCCGCCCGCTGGACGCGAAGGCGCTCGGCGAGGCGTGGGAGCGCCAGAAGCGCATGACGAAGCCCGCCGGGGCGCTGGGCATGCTGGAGATCATCTCCGCCCAGCTCTCGGGTCTGTCCCGGGTCTGCCCGCCGCCGATCCCGGAGCTGGCGGCCGTGGCGATCTTCGCCGGTGACCACGGGGTCCACGCCCAGGGCGTCACGCCGTGGCCGCAGGAGGTCACGGGCCAGATGGTGGCCAACTTCCTCGGCGGGGGAGCGGTCTGCAACGCGTTCGCGAACCAGGTGGGCGCCGAGGTCTGCGTCATCGACGTGGGCGTGAAGTCGGAACTCCCGGCCACCCCGGGCCTCCTTCCCCGCAAGGTCCGCCCGGGCACGGGTGACTTCACCACGGGTCCGGCGATGACCCGGGAAGAGGTCCTGGCGGCGATCGAGGTGGGCATCGAGACGGCCCGCGACCTCGTGGCGGCCGGCAACAAGGCCCTGCTGACGGGCGAGATGGGCATCGCGAACACCACGGCGTCCGCGGCGCTGATCTCGGTCTACACCGGGGTGGACGCGGCCGAGGTCACGGGCCGGGGCACGGGCATCAACGACGAGACGCACGCCCGCAAGGTGGACGTGGTCCGGCGCGCCCTGGACCTGCACAAGCCGGACCCGGCGGACCCGATCGGTGTCCTGTCGGCGGTCGGCGGCCTGGAGCACGCAGCCCTCGTGGGCCTGATCCTGGGCGCGGCCTCGCTCCGTACCCCGGTCATCCTCGACGGCGTGTCCACCGGCGCGGCGGCTCTCGTCGCCCGCGCCATCGCGCCCGAGTCGCTCGCGGCGTGCATCGCGGGCCACCGCAGCGCCGAGCCGGGCCACGTGGCGGCGCTGAACAAGCTGGGCCTGCGCCCGCTGGTCGACCTGGACCTCCGCCTCGGCGAGGGCACGGGCGCGCTGCTTGCCCTCCCGCTGGTGCAGAGCGCGGCCCGCGCGATGCACGAGGTGGCCACGTTCGACTCGGCGGGAGTCACCGAGAAGTAGCACCGCGGCGCGTCCCCCCACCCACGAACGGGAGCGGGGGACGTGCTGTTTTGAGCGTCCCCCACGCACCGATCCACCGGCGGGGGACATCCGTCACACCAAGCAACGTCCAGGTCACCGCTATCGTGACCATGAACGAGCCGCTCCACCGCAGCAGCGGCACCCTCGCCCGCACCGCCACGCTCTCCGAGGAGCCGCTCACCCATGGCAGAGAACGCCGAGCACCCCGCCTACCCCGTCGGACTGCGCCTCGCCGGCCGCCGCGTCGTCGTCCTCGGCGGCGGCCAGGTGGCCCAGCGCCGCCTCCCGGCGCTGATCGCCGCAGGAGCCGAGATCACCCTGATCTCCCCCTCCGCGACCCCGTCCGTGGACGCGATGGCGGAGACGGGCGAGATCACCTGGATCAAGCGCAGGTACGAGGAGGGCGACCTGGCAGAGGCCTGGTACGCCCTGGTGGCGACGACGGACCCGGCGGCGAACGCGGCAGCTTCGGCCGAGGCCGAGCGCACCAGGACCTGGTGCGTACGAGCGGACGACGCGGAGGCGGCGACGGCCTGGACCCCGGCGACCGGCCGGGACGCGGGCATCACCGTGGCGGTGCTCACGGGCCACGACCCCCGCCGCTCCGCGGCCGTGCGGGACGCGATCGTCGAGGGCCTCCGCGACGGTTCGATCGCCGCGCCCGCGCACCGCGCCCGTACGCCCTTCGTCGCCCTGGTGGGCGGCGGCCCCGGCGACCCGGACCTGATCACCGTCCGCGGCCGCAGGCTGCTCGCGGAGGCGGACGTGGTCATCGCGGACCGGCTCGGCCCCCGGGACCTCCTGGACGAGCTGCCGCCGCACGTCGAGGTGATCGACGCGGCGAAGATCCCGTACGGCCGTTTCATGGCCCAGGAGGCCATCAACAACGCCCTGATCGAGCACGCGAAGCAGGGCAGGTCGGTGGTCCGCCTCAAGGGCGGGGACCCCTTCGTCTTCGGCCGTGGCATGGAGGAGGCCCAGGCCCTGGCGGCCGAGGGCATCGCCTGCACGGTGGTTCCGGGCATCTCCAGCTCGATCTCGGTCCCGGGAGCGGCCGGCATCCCGGTGACGCACCGCGGGGTGGCGCACGAGTTCACGGTGGTCAGCGGCCACGTGGCCCCGGACGACCCGCGCTCGCTGGTCGACTGGGCGTCGCTGGCGAAGCTCACGGGCACGCTCGTGATCCTCATGGGAGTGGACAAGATCGGGAAGATCGCCGAGGCGCTGATCGCCCACGGCAAGAGCCCGGACACCCCCCTGGCCCTGGTCCAGGAGGGCACGACGGCGACGCAGCGCCGGGTGGACGCCACGCTGGCGACGGTCGCGGAGACCGTCAGGGCGGAGGAGGTCCGCCCGCCGGCGGTCATCGTCATCGGCGACGTGGTGACCGAGGGCCCCGACAAGCTGACGAAGAACCACGGAAGCGACACCCCTGCGTAACCAGGGGTAACCAAACCTTCCCGCACATTGGCACCACACCCCGGACAAGGCAGTATCACCTCGTGGCCGAACTCATCACGATCGACGACCCCGACGACCCGCGCCTGCGCGACTACACCGGCCTGACCGACGTCGAGCTGCGCCGCAGGCGCGAGCCGGCCGAGGGCCTGTTCATCGCGGAGGGCGAGAAGGTCATCCGCCGCGCGAAGCAGGCCGGTTACGAGATGCGGTCGATGCTGCTCTCCGCCAAGTGGGTGGACGTCATGCGGGACGTCATCGACGAGGTCCCGGCGCCGGTGTACGCGATCCAGCCGGACCTGGCGGAACGGGTCACCGGCTACCACGTGCACCGTGGCGCCCTCGCGTCCATGCAGCGCAAGCCGCTCCCGGAGGCGAGCGACCTGCTCGCCGGCGCCCGCCGGGTGGTGGTCATGGAGTCGGTGAACGACCACACCAACATCGGCGCCATCTTCCGCAGCGCCGCCGCGCTCGGCATGGACGCGGTCCTGCTGTCCCCGGACTGCGCGGACCCGCTGTACCGCCGCTCGGTGAAGGTGTCGATGGGCGCGGTGTTCTCGGTGCCGTACGCCCGCCTGGACACCTGGCCCCGAGGCCTGGAAGCGGTACGGGAGGCGGGCTTCAAGCTCCTCGCGCTGACCCCGGCGGAGAAGGCGACCTCGATCGACGAGGCCGCCCCGCACCGCCTGGAGCGGGTGGCGCTGATGCTCGGAGCGGAGGGCGACGGCCTGTCCACGCAGGCCCTGCGGGCCGCGGACGAGTGGGTCAGGATCCCGATGGCCCACGGCGTCGACTCGCTCAACGTGGGCGCGGCGGCGGCGGTGGCGTTCTACGCGGTGGCGACGGGCCGCCCGGAAGCCTGACCTCCGACGGGCACCAGGGCCTGTCCGGCGGACCAGGGCCGGACAGGCGTCAGCCCTGAAGGGCCTGGGCGGCGGCGATGCCGAGGGCCACGATCAGCGTCACGACCACGAAGACGAAGAGCCGCTGCCGCAGCAGCCGAGGGTTGGCGGGGCGGCTGCCGGTCGACGTGGACCGGGCTCCGGGCCGGGTCCCGGGCCGGGACTGAGGCCCCCGCGAACCCCCGGTCCGGGGGCCGGCCGACGGCCGGGAGGAGGGCCCACGCCCGGCCGTCCGCTCGGGCCCGCGGCCGGAGGCGTCCCGTTCGGAACCACGCTCCGGCCCACGTCCACCGGGCACATCGCGATCGGTGTACCGCTCGGTGGGCCTGACGGTGTTCCGCTCCTCGGTCCGCTCGCGCTGCACCGGCGGCCGCGAGACGGGAAGCCCCTGGGCCTCGCGCGCCGCGATCTCCTTGAGTCGCATGGACAGCTGCAGGGTGCTGGGCCGGTCTTCCGGGTCCTTGGCGAGGCAGGCCCGGATCAGCGGCGCGAGCGCGTCCGGCACTCCGTGGAGCTGAGGCTCCTCGTGCACGACGCGGTAGAGCATGACCTCGGAACTGCCGTGCCCGAAGGGGGAGTCGGCCATGGCCGCGTACGCCAGGGTGGCACCGAGCGAGAAGACGTCGGTGGCGGGGGTGACGGCGGCCCCGCGCACCTGCTCGGGCGCGAGGAAGCCGGGCGAGCCGACGGCGGTGCCGACATGGGTGAGGGTGCTCGCGCCCGTCGCCCAGGCGATCCCGAAGTCGATGATCCGGGGCCCCTTGGGCGACAGCAGGATGTTCGACGGCTTGAGGTCACGGTGGACGACGCCGGCCTCGTGGACGGCGACGAGGCCCTCCGACAGGGCGGCCCCGATGGAGGCCACGTCGGCGGCGCGCAGCCCGCCCTCCTCGGCGACCCGGTCGTGCAGCGAGGGACCGGGCACGTACTGGGTGGCGAACCAGGGGCGCTCGGCCTCCAGATCGGCCGCGACGAGCCGGGCGGTGCAGCCGCCCCGGATCCGCCGGGCCGCCGACACCTCGCGGGCGAAGCGGGACCGGAACTCCTGGTCCTCGGCGAGGTCGGGCCGGATCACCTTCAGCGCCACCCGCTGGCCGCGCCGGTCGGATCCCAGGTAAACGACGCCCATCCCGCCGGCCCCCAGCCTGCGGTGGAGCCGGAACGACCCGACGATCCGCGGATCCTCGCGCCGGAGCCGCATCATCGCCATGTCCGTCCCCTCGTCCGTTCGACGTGGCACAGCTTACGTAGTGGCGCCCGTACGCGCTCATAGGCCGCGCCCTCGCCGCGGGATCGATTGTCAGTGCTGAGGGGGACGCCGGGGGACCGGCGCCCCCGAGCACGGCCCTCAACCCCCGCCCCCGGCACCCCACTTGACGAGCGGTCCGAGATCCGTCAGGACGCCCGGGAGGACGGCCCGCGAGGCCACCGGACCCACCCGCGACCACGGGACCCGGGGAAGTGAGCGAAGTCACGCCGCCACGCCGAACGTCTGGCCACCCTTCCGGGAAGACCCCGGCTTCCGGGGGTCCGTCTCCACCCAGGGGAGTACGCCGCATGGCGGGGCCTCATCCTCCGGGAGGCCCGGAAGTCGATACGCGGGCATGACGTCCCGGCGCTTCCCGCTCCCTAGTGTTGAGGTCAAGCGGCGGGTGCAGCACTCGTCCCCCGAGGTCACGCACCCGCCGCGTCAGACACGACAGGAGAGGAACCATGGCGTACACGGCACACCGGACGACCACCCGGCCTTCGAGCCGCCGTCACCCCCTGGTGGCCACGGCCATGGTCCTCCCTCTCGCGGCCCTGCTCGTAGTCGTCTTCGGCGGCTGGGAAGCGGTGGTCACACAGGCGTCGTCCGTGGGCGTGATGCTGGGGCGCTGAGCGGCGCCCCGGACCCGGGAGAGCGGCCCGGGTCGGGACATCCGGCCATCAACCCCGTGGGGACGGGGGTGCGGCGGACGGCAGCGTGGGGCCGGTCAGCTGGGGAGCTGACCGGCCCTCGCGCGTTCCCCGGACCGGAACCGGCCGCCGACGGCACCCGAAGCACCCCGTACGCTCCGGGAGTGGACTCAGCACCCCGGAAGCCCCCCACCCCGAGCGCACCCCCGCTCCACCCCCTGGCCGCCCTGGCGCACACGGCGGCTCACCCGGCGCCGGAGGACGATCCCTGCCGCTGCGCGAGCGGCCTGGTCGGGGTGCTGGCCGACCGGGACGACGGGACCGTCGTACGGCACGGGGACCTGGTCGCGAAGGCGCACGCGCCCGGGACGGACCCCGAGGCCCATCGCGTACGGCTGGCGCTGGCCGCGCACCAGGGCGTCGGCGGCGTCTTCCTGCCGCCGCTCCCGCTGCCGCGGTCCGGCCCCGACGCGCTCGACGGCCGCCCGGTCACGCTCTGGCCGTACGGTCCGCCGGTCGCCCCGGAGGACCCCGACGCCGCACCGTGGGAGGAGGCGGCGCGGCTCCTCGCCCTGCTGCACCGCACCCCGCCCCCGCCCGCCCTGGCCGAGCGCCTCCCGGAGATGCGGGCCCCCGCCAAGGCGGCGCTGGCCGTGGACCGGATGCGCCGCACGGCCCCGGACCACCCGGCGGCCGCCACCGTCCTGGACGCCTGGCGAACGGTCCCGGAGGCCCCCGCGGCGTACCGGCTCCTCTGCCACGGCGACTTCCACCTCGGTCAGCTGGTCCGCGACACCCGCCCGGGACCCCGGGGGCCCTGGCGGCTGATAGACATCGACGACCTGGGGCTCGGCGACCCCGCCTGGGATCTGGCCCGGCCCGCCGCGTGGTTCGCCGCCGGGATCCTGCCGCCGGAGATCTGGTCCCGCTTCCTCGGCGCGTACCAGGAGGCGGGCGGCCCCGCCGTGGGCGCCGATCCATGGGACCGGCTCGACGTGCCCGCACGGGCGCTGACGGTCCAGACCGCGGCGCTCGCGCTCGCCAAGGCCACGGCCGAGCGCCGGCCCCTCGACGAGGTCGAGGAAGTGATGATCGACACCTGTGCCCGCATCGCCGGACGTCGAACCGGGTAGGCCCTTTCGGCGTCCACGTAAGGTGAAGCCACCATTCGAACGGCGATGTCAGGGAGTTGAGCCGAGCATGCAGTGTCCCAAGTGCCATGCGGCCATGCACACGTACAACCGCAACGGCGTCCAGATCGAGCAGTGCAGCGGTTGCCGGGGCATATTCCTGGACTACGGCGAGCTGGAGGCCCTGACCCGCCTGGAGTCCCAGTGGGTCCAGCAGGCCCCGCCCGCCCCGCCGGCCTACCCGGCGCAGCCCGCCCCCGCCGCGCCCGCCTGGGGCGCCCCGCACCACGGCGGCCACCACGGTGGTCACCACGGCGGCCACTACCGCCAGGGCGGCTTCGGGCGGATGCTCTTCTCCTCCTGACCGAACGGGACCGGCACCCGCCGGTCCCGACCGGCCCCGTTCCGGGCACGAGGAAGCCCCCGGCCGCGAGCTGCGACCGGGGGCTTCCCGATGGTGCGCGATACTGGGATTGAACCAGTGACCTCTTCCGTGTCAGGGAAGCGCTCTCCCGCTGAGCTAATCGCGCGGGTACACCCGAAGGTGCTCGTACTGCGTGCGCGATACTGGGATTGAACCAGTGACCTCTTCCGTGTCAGGGAAGCGCTCTCCCGCTGAGCTAATCGCGCGGGCGCACCCGAGGGGTGCGTGAACTGTGGTGCGCGATACTGGGATTGAACCAGTGACCTCTTCCGTGTCAGGGAAGCGCTCTCCCGCTGAGCTAATCGCGCGGGGGATCCGAAGACCCGAGATCCGAAGATCCAGTGGACGATACTGGGATTGAACCAGTGACCTCTTCCGTGTCAGGGAAGCGCTCTCCCGCTGAGCTAATCGTCCTTGGAGGTGGAGACGGGATTTGAACCCGTGTAGACGGCTTTGCAGGCCGTTGCCTCGCCTCTCGGCCACTCCACCAGGAGTGAATACGGGGGTTCGGGAAGATCCCCCACATCGAGCGGACGACGAGATTCGAACTCGCGACCCTCACCTTGGCAAGGTGATGCTCTACCAACTGAGCCACGTCCGCTTGTCGTTTCCGTTCCGCTTGCGCGTCCCGGCGACGTGTTGAACTCTAGCGGATTCCTGGGCCAGTACAAAAACGCGTTTCCGCAGCGTGCTGACCTGCGGGCCCTTCACGGTGCCCGGCCGGGCCTCCCGGAGGGTTCGCGTGGCGTTCACTCGCCGTGTCCCCGGGGTGGCACGGAGCCCCCACCCCACGCGCCCCCCGCCCCTTCCGCCCACGACCCCGTACCGCCGCCCGGCCCGTCCTAGACTCGATGCGTGCACGACCTTGCTCCCCTGGCCCGCTTCGGCGGCCTCGTCGCGACCGACCTCCGGGACGTCACCCACGACCCCGAGGCGCTGGACTCCGCAGGCTTCTGGGCCGTCTGCGCGGACTTCGAAGGGCGCCTCACCTGCGCGCGCTTCGGGGACGTCCGGCCCGATCCGGTCCCCGCGCCCGTCCCGGGCGCCTGGCGCGGTCCCGCCGCCGGTGACTGGACGTCCTCGCTCGACCGCGCCGCGTACACCGCGGGCGTACGGCGCGTGCGCGAGCACATCGCGCGCGGCGAGGTCTACCAGGCGAACCTCTGCCGGGTGCTGACCGCGCCGCTGCCGGACCCGGCCGCCGCCGACGTCGACGCCCTCACCGCCCTCCTGGCCCGGGGCAACCCCGCTCCGTACGCCGGAACGATCCGCCTGCCCGCCCACGGCGTGGAGATCGCCACCGCGTCCCCCGAGCTCTATCTGCGCAGGGAAGGGGCCCTGATCTCCTCCGGCCCCATCAAGGGCACCGGCCGCACCGCCGCCGACCTCCTCCCCAAGGACCACGCGGAGAACGTGATGATCGTCGACCTGGTCCGCAACGACCTGGGCCGCGTCAGCGAGACCGGCACCGTCGCCGTCCCCGAGCTCTGCGCCGTCGAGGAGCACCCCGGCCTCGTCCACCTCGTCTCCACCGTCACCGGCCTGCTGCGCGAGGACGCCGGCTGGCCCGAGCTGCTCGCCGCCACCTTCCCGCCCGGCTCCGTCACCGGCGCGCCCAAGTCCAGCGCGCTGCGGATCATCGAGGCCCTGGAGACCGCGCCCCGCGGTCCGTACTGCGGAGGGATCGGCTGGGTCGACGCCGACGCGGGCACCGGTGAGCTGGCCGTCGGCATACGCACCTTCTGGATCGACCGCCCCGAGGGCGTGCTCCGCTTCGGCACGGGCGCCGGGATCACCTGGGGTTCCGACCCGGAGCGGGAGTGGGCCGAGACCGAGCTGAAGGCGGACCGGCTCGTCGCGATAGCGTCGGGCGCCTACGAGGCATCGGGCGGCCACGAGTCGGACGCCCGTGAGGCGAGCGGAAGGGCCATTTCTCGATGAAACTCTGGGTCAACGGCGGGCTGCACGACGCGGAGACCGCCCGGGTCTCCGTACTGGACCACGGACTGACCGTCGGCGACGGCATCTTCGAGACGGTCAAGGCGGAGCGCGGCGAAACGTTTGCTCTCACCCTTCACCTGGAGCGCCTCACCCGCTCCGCCCGCGGCCTCGGCCTGCCCGACCCGGACCTCGACGAGGTCCGCCGGGCCTGCGCCGCCGTCCTGGAGGCCAACCCGATGGAGCTCGGCCGGCTCCGCATCACCTACACCGGCGGACTCTCCCCGCTCGGCTCGGAGCGCGGCGACGCCGGGACGAGCCTGGTCGTCGCCCTCGGCGAGACGAGCCGCCGCCCCGACTCCACCGCCGTGATCACCGTCCCCTGGACGCGCAACGAGCGGGGTGCCCTCACCGGGCTCAAGACCACCTCGTACGCCGAGAACGTCGTCGCCCTCGCCAGGGCGCGCGAGCAGGGGGCCTCCGAGGCGCTCTTCGCCAACACCGTGGGACAGCTCTGCGAGGGCACCGGCTCCAACGTCTTCGTCGTCCTCGACGGCCGGATCCTCACCCCGCCCGTCTCCTCCGGCTGCCTCGCGGGCATCACCCGGGCCCTGGCCGTGGAGTGGACCGGCGCCGAGGAGACCGATCTGCCCCTGGACGTCCTGGAGTCCGCCGACGAGATCTTCCTGACCTCGACTCTCCGCGACGTCCAGGCCGTGCACCGGGTCGACGGCCGTGAGCTCACGGGCGCGCCCGGTCCCGTCACCGCCAAGGCGATGCGGATCTTCGACGAGCGGGCCGCCGCTGACCGGGACCCGGAGCTCGGGTAAATCCGGATGACGGGTGGTGGCGGGGTGGGTAGAACACCTCTGATGACCACCACCCTGCGGCCGTCCGAGCCGCTTCAGCAGTCCGCCGACGGCGGCCGTTCCCGCAGCTACGACATCTGCGTGAACAGCCGCCGGGTCGGGTCCGTCCACGTCGCCACCGACCAGGCCTTCGGCTCCGCCTCCGGCCTGATCGACCGTCTCCGGGTCGACGAGCCCGACCGTGGCCGTGGCCGGGGCACGGTGGCGGCGCTCGCCGCGGAGGAGGTCCTGCGGAGCTGGGGCTGCGGCGAGGTGCAGATCTCCGTGCCCGCCGACGCCGGGGCGGCCCTGCGGATGGCCCGCTCCCTCGGGTACACCGAGCGCAGCCGGAACATGGTCAAGGAGCTGCCGGCCGAGCCGCCGCGGCTGCCGGAGGGCTTCGCGCACCGGCCGGCGACCGAGCCCGAGTTCGAGGTGTGGTCGGCGAAGTCCCGGGCCGCCTTCGCGCAGAGCTGGATCGACCGGGGCGTCCCCGAGGAGCAGGCGCTCGCCAAGGCCGAGGACGGCCGCCGCCGCTTCCTCCCGCAGGGCCTCGCCACCCCGGGCGTCACCGTGTCCGTCGCCGTGCACGAGGGGCGGGTCGTCGGCTATCTGTGGGTGGGCCGGCTGGAGCGCGAGCCCGGGAAGGCGACCGGCTTCGTCTTCGAGATCGAGGTCGTCGAGGGGCAGCGCGGAAAGGGCTACGGACGGGCCCTCATGCTGCTCGCCGAGCAGATCGCCCTGGAAGCCGGGGAGCGCCTGCTCGAACTGCATGTGTTCGCGGGCAACACCCCGGCGATCCGGCTCTACGAGTCGCTCGGCTACCGCACGACGCTCTACAACAGCGCGAAGCCCTTGATCTGACGGTTACCGGTCGGCCAGAAGCCGGTCGGCGATCTGCTCGATCCGCTCCCGCAGGCCCTCCTGGCTCTGGCCGCCGTCCAGGCGCTCGCCGCCGATGACGTACGTCGGGGTGCCGGCGACCTTGATCGCCTTGCCCTCGGCCTCGTCGGCGTCGACGGTCAGCAGGTGCCGGCCGTCGATCAGCGCGGTGTCGAACTCCTCGGCGTCCAGGCCCAGTCCGGTCGCCACCTCGAGCAGGACCGGCTCGCCCCGGTCGCCGAGCTCGGCGGTCCTGGCGAGCAGCGCCTCCGCGTACGGCCAGCCCTTGCCCTGCTCGAAGGCCTCCTCGGCGGCCTGCGCGGCGGCGTACGCGTGCTTGTGCTTGGCCAGCGGGAAGTGGCGCAGCTGTACGTCGAGCCGGTCGCCGTACTTCTCACGGAGTGCGCGGACGTCGTCGAGGGCCTGGAAGCAGTCGGGGCACTGGAGGTCGAACCAGGCCTCCAGGACGACGGGGGAGGCGGGTGCGGTGGTGGAGTCGTTCATGCCAGCAGTCTCCCACCAGGGCCTGTCCGCCGGATCAGGGCCCGATCCAGCCCCTGGGGAGGAGATCCCGGCCGGGGCGACCCGGAGATCACCCTGAGACCGGGCTCGGGGCATGGCCCCGGACGGCTCCCGCGGTGCAGGATGGAAGGGACGTATCGCCCGGCACCTGGAGGATCGCATGCTCGCCGAGACCATCTGTTCCGCGGTGTCCGCGGCGGGCCTGGGCATCGCCGCGATTTCGGCGTACCGGAAGAAGTTCCTGTCCGCCGCCCGGATCGCGGCCTACGCCCTGGTGCCGCTCGGCCTGGTGATGACGGGCGCGGTCGAATGGCTCGCCGAGACGGCCTTCAGTCCGGTGGCCTGGGCCGGCTTCGGCGTGCTCGGTGTCGCCTGGCTGCTCTTCCTGTCCACCCGGGCCGTGGAGCGGCGCCGGGCCGGCCGCGAGGTGACCGCCGGGGGAGACGGGACGAGAGCCGTGGCCCCGGCCGCGTCGGCGCCCTCCCGCGCCGTGACGGCGAAGCCCAAGGCCGGCCAGTCCGCGGGTGAGGACTTCAGTGACATCGAGGCGATTCTGAAGAAGCACGGAATCTGATCACTTCTGGCGGTTCCGGTGTCCGTCCCCGTTCCGTGATCCACGGGAAGGGGTGAACGGCCCCCGCGGTGGGGCGTGTTGCGGGATTCGCCGTCCGGGGTGCGTCATCATCCCCCCGAGATGCTGGATACCTCGCGGGAGCCCGTGCCCGCCGCCACCGACGCCCCTGCCGAAGAGCCGCGCGGCTGCCTGTTCGCGCTCTCCCAGCCGCCGCTGATGATCTTCCTCGGGGTGATCGGCTGTCTGCTGCTGATGGCGGCCGTGCACGATCTCTTCGTGCTGTGACCGGGCGGGGTCAGCCCGCGGCTTCCTTGCGGCGCGCCCGGTACGCGGCCACGTGCAGTCGGTTGCCACAGGTGCGGCTGTCGCAGTAGCGGCGCGAGCGGTTGCGCGAGAGGTCCACGAAGGCCCGGCCACAGTCCGGCGCCTCGCAGCGCCGCAGCCGCTCCTGCTCGCCGGCCACGACGATGAACGCGAGGGCCATGCCGCAGTCCGCCGCGAGGTGGTCCGCCACCGAGGCGCCGGGCGCGAAGTAGTGCACGTGCCAGTCGTAGCCGTCGTGGTCCGTGAGCTGCGGGGTGGTGCCCGCACCCGCCACCAGCTGGTTGATCAGGGGGGCAGCGATCCGGGCCTCGGGCGCGGAGAAGACCGCCGCGAACTTCTCGCGCACCTCGCGCACCGCGCGCAGGTCCTCGGGCCCGAGCTCGCCCACGCCGCTGACCTTGTGCGCGTCCAGGAAGGCATGGAGCTCCCGGACGTCCGCGAGCTCGTCGGCGCGCTCGCCCTGCGGCGCGGTGTTCATCAGATCGACAACGGTGTCGAGGGCGATCCGGGTGTCGTGGGGGATCAGCACGATTCGCTCCCTGGCCGGTCCGCGGGCGGGTGCCCGCGGAATGGCGCTGACTTTAGCGCGCCCCGGAAAACGACACCGGCGCCCACCACCGCGCCGGCTGCGCGGTGGGAGCGCCGGATCTCGTGCCTATGTGGCTGCCCGCGCGGCGCCGTCTCCCCGAGTCGGACGGCGCCGTGCGGCTCTCGGCCTGGCTCAGCTGTCGGCCAGGATGTGGGAGAGCTCCGTATCGAGATCGAAGTGCCGGTGCTCGGTGCCCGGTGGCACGGCGGCGTCGGTCCTCTTCAGGAACGACTCCAGGGCCCTCGCCGGGGCCTCGAGCAGGGCTTCTCCCTCGGGGGAGCTCAACGCGATGCAGACGACTCCCTGACCGTGGCTACGGGACGGCCAGACGCGGACGTCGCCCGTGCCGGTGGGCCGGTGCAGCCCCTCGGCGAGAAGGTCGCGGGCGAAGACCCACTCGACCGTCTCCTCGGCTCCGGTGTGGAAGGTGGCGTGCACGGCATACGGATCGGCCGTGTCATACCGCAGGCCCGCGGGTACAGGCAGTGAGGACTCGCTCGACACAACGAGGCGCAGGTGCAGCTCGCAGCTGACCGTGGTGTTCATAAGCGCCAGGGCCTTTCGCTCAGTGTGCGCTCGGGGATTCGCACGTCGGCGAAATCGACATGCCACCTCCGGTGCCGTTGTAAACCCCTCTGTCGGTTTTGTGATCGTTCAGGTAGCTCGTATGGGCGTGTGTGACCTGCGGTAATACCGCCATTCCGGTGGGGGGTCCCCGTCCGGTAGGTTGGGGAGTATGAATGCGGAGAGTGACGAGCGCACCGGGGAGTCCGCAGACGGCCAGGAAGCCGAACTGGGATCCCGCGCACCGGAGTTCATCAAGTCCCGACGAGGCCTGCATCTGAGCTGGCAGGTCGGCGTCTTCATCGTGGGACTCGCCGTGGTCGGCGCCGGAGTGGTGATGCTGCCGCTCCCCGGGCCCGGCTGGCTGGTCATCTTCGGAGGCATGGCGATCTGGGCGACCGAGTTCGTCTGGGCCCAGCTCGTCCTCCGCTGGACCAAGCGCAAGGTCACGGAGGCCGCCCAGCGAGCCCTGGACCCCAAGGTCCGCCGCCGGAACATCATCCTCACCACCATCGGTCTGGTGATCATCGCGGCACTGCTCGCCGTCTACCTCTGGAAGTTCGGCTTCGTCATGCCGTGGAAGATCGACGAGTGACCTTCCGATGGTTCGGGAGCCCCGCTGACATGGGGTAATGTTTGCGGTGCGCCCGGGCGATTAGCTCAGTGGGAGAGCACTTCGTTCACACCGAAGGGGTCACTGGTTCGAACCCAGTATCGCCCACCACCCGGATCGAAGGCCCGGAGACGGAACACCGTCTCCGGGCCTTCGGCGTCTCACCGCATCCGCGCGAGCCGCTCCCGCAGCCGCCGGGCGTCCCGCAGCCGCTGCTCGTACGTGGCGCCCACCCCGAGCAGCAGCAGCCCCGCCAGGGCCGGCGGCAGCCAGCGCGGCAGCGCGCCCACCACCTGCACCACGTACGGCGCCAGCTCGTGCAGCCCGTCCAGGGCGAGCACCGCGCCGCCGAGGATCAGGAGGGCCTGGAGCCGGAACCGGGCACCGAGCAGCGTCATCCCGAGCGCCGCGACGCCCAGGGCCAGCGGGCGGGCCCACTCCTGGTCCGTCCAGGCCGCGAACAGGCTCGGCACCAGCGTCACCGCGAGACCGGGGCCGTACGCCGTCCAGGACGAGGCCTCCGGGTCCCGGCGCCGCCGCAGGAACCCGACGGCCAGCGCGGGCACCGTCACCGGGAGCGTGTACGCCTCCGGGGTCGTCACGTCCCAGACCGCGAGCCGCACCCACGTGGCGAGCAGGAACAGCGCCGCCGCCGTCCACGAGGCGAACCGCCGCCGCTCCGGCCGTACGGCCGTCGCCGCCGCGACCACCCCGCCCAGGGCCAGTGCGAGCGCCAGGAACGCGGGCCGGGACGCGGCGATCCCGAGGGCGAGCAGCCCCACGGCGCCGCCCGTGATCTCGACCGCCAGGGCCACCGGACGCGGCGCCCGGAAGCCGACGGCGGCCGTCGCCGCGGGCATGAGCAGCAGGGTGAGCGCCGTCCAGTGGTCCTCGAAGCCACCGGCGGCGGCGACGGCGAACACGAGCCCCGTCGCCGCGACCACCGCCCCGGAGGCGGAGACGACCCGACGCGCGCCGGCGCCGAGCACCGCGACCCCCACGAAGAGGGCGAGGACCGCGCCGAGCGCCCCGAAGGTGGCGCCCCGGACGTCCAGGCCCAGAGCCACCGCGCCGACGGCGGAGGCGAGCCCACCGGCGTACGCGACCCACCCGAGCACGCTCCCGGGCGCGGGGGGCTGCCGTCGCGGCAGGGAGGGCGCCCACCCGGGCCAGGGGGCCGCAGGCGCGGCGGCAGGGGCCGCGGCTCCGGAAGGCAGAGGCCCGGCTGCGGCCTCCGGCGCGCCCTGGCCTGCGCCCTGACCGGCGCCCTGACCGGCGCCCTGGCCTGCGGCCTGACCGGCCCCCTGGCCGGTGGCCGGGCCTGCGGCCTGCCCGGCGCCCTGACCGGCCCCCTGGCCGGTGGCCGGGCCTGCGGCCTGACCGGCGCCCTGACCGGCCCCCTGGCTGGTGGCCGGGCCTGCGGCCGTCGGTGTGGCCTCGGTGTCCTGCGTGCCCGGGCCGGGCGCGGCGGGGTGTCCGGCCTTCGGTCCCGCCGGAGCGGCGGGCGCGCGCAGGCCGAGGGTCAGCGGGCCCGGGCGGACCGCGATCCACAGGGCCGCCGCCGTCGTGAGGAGCTGGAGGGTGAGCGTCGCCGCGTACGGCAGGTCGAAGGAGACCGGCAGGGCCGTGAGCAGGGCCCAGGCCAGGGCGAGGGCCCCGCAGCGGGCCCAGAGGCGGGGGACGACCGCGAGAGCGGCGGCGGCGACCGCCAGGACGAGGACGGCCGTCGCCGGGTACGAGGTCAGGGCCCGCGAGGCGTGCTCGCCCGACCAGACGTCCGTCGTCCGGGCCAGCGGCCCGAGGAGCCCCACCACCGCGGGCGGCAGCGCCCAGACGACCCCGAGCGCCGCGACACCGGCGCCCGCACCGGCGAGCCCGAGCCGGATCCCGTACGGCAGGCGTCCGCCGGCCACGGCGATGCCGCCCCCGGAGCCCGCCGGGCCGGATTCCGCGTCGGCGGAGCCCACCGGACCGGACTCGCCGGCCGAGACGCCCGCGCCGGACTCCGCCCCGACCGAGGCGCCCGCGCCGGGCTTCCTGTCGGTCGGCGGCGTCGGGCCCGATTCCGTGCCGGCCGCGTCCGCCGGACCGGACTCCGCGCCCGCCCCGGTCGGCTTCCTCTCGCCCAGGCGCCAGACCGATGCCAGGGCCAGGGCGCAGAGCACGTAACCCGGTACCGCCCAGTCGGCCGGGAGGGCCGTGCGGAGGAGGCCGCCGGTTGCCGCCAGGAGCGACAGGCCCGCGATCGCCGACGTCGCCGTCGCGAAGGACGGGGCGCGCCATGCCACGTACAGGCACACCACCGCGCCCGCCAGGAGCAGGGGCGCGCCCGACCACGGGGTGACCAGGGACAGCCAGCCGCCCGTGAGGAGGGCCCAGCCGCCCAGGCCGGCCGCGGCCGTGCCCGCGGTGATCCGGATCGCCGCCGGGCGGGTCCACAGGACGACCGCCGCGTCCACGGTCGCCGTGAGGAGCGCCGCCCAGGCGAAGGCCGTCGACCCGCCGCCGGCCGCGAGGACAGCGAGGGGCAGCGGCAGTTGCGCGGCGACCACCGCCACCGGCAGGGGGTGCCGCAGCCGGGGCAGGGCCGAGCCGTACGCCGTCCACGCGCCCGCCAGGACCGCCGACGCCACCGCCGTGTAGCCGAGGCCGCCCGTCTCCGGCAGCGCCACCCGGTGCAGCGCGTACGCGTCGAGCACCGTCAGGACCAGGCCCAGCGCCGCCACCGACTCGGCCGTCGACACCAGGCCCTTGCGCAGCAGCGTCACCGGCGCCGCGAGCGCCGCACCGGTCACCACGGCCAGGACCGTCGCGCGGGCGCCGATCCCCATCGAGCCCCAGCTCACCAGCGTGAAGGCGACCGCGGCGATCGTGAGCAGCGTGCCGCCGAGCGTGAGGAGCACGTTCTGCGCGCTCCGCGGCGTCGAGTCCCCGACCGGCCACGGCGGCGGCGCCGGGGCCGCCGCCGTGACCGGCGGGTACAGCACCTGGATCAGCCAGGCGCGGCGGGCCAGCAACCGGGAGCGGCGGGCGTCGAGTTGCGCCAGCTCGCGGTCGACGAGCACCAGCTCGTCCGCGGGTGGCAGGGAGTTGTCCATGTCCGGAGTGTGGCCCCGGCCACAGCCGCCGGGAATGCGTCCCGGTACTCAGATTTCCGCGATTCCCGCCTGAGTACGTCCACACTGGGGGCATGGACTGGTGCCGGTACCGCTTCCGCTGTGTCTGGCGGCTCGCCGCCCCGCCCGAGGCCGTCTACGCGGTCCTCGAACGCGCCGAGGAGTACCCCCGCTGGTGGCCCCAGGTCCGCGAGGTCGTCCCGGTCGACGAGGCCACCGGCACCGCACGCTTCCGCTCCCTCCTCCCGTACGAGCTCGCCGTCACCGCCCGGGCCCTGCGCCGCGACCCGGCCGAGGGCGTCCTGGAGGTCGGCCTCGGCGGGGACCTGGAGGGCTGGGCCCGCTGGACCCTCACCCCGGAGGGCAGCGGCACGCACGCCCTGTACGAGCAGGAGGTCGAGGTCCGGGCCCGGCTGCTGCGGGTGTTCGCCGTCCCCGGACGGCCCGTCTTCCGCGCCAACCACGCCCTGATGATGCGCGGCGGCCGGCGCGGACTCGCGGCCCACCTGCGCGCGGTTTGAACCAGGGGCGCGAAGACCTGTATGGTTCAACCCGTTCCCGGGCGATTAGCTCAGCGGGAGAGCACTTCGTTCACACCGAAGGGGTCACTGGTTCGATCCCAGTATCGCCCACCACCCGGATCGAAGGCCCG